>CAMWTV010000089.1 GCA_947177215.1 uncultured Muribaculaceae bacterium | reverse complement strand
GACGAGAGCGCCCATATCTTCGCCTCTCTGATGAAAAAGGGCGACATTAAGGAAGAGATTCCTACCCTTTATATGGGAATGAAAGAGGCCGAGGCCGTAAAACTCTTCGCCAACACCTATCTGGCGCTGCGTGTCAGCTATTTCAACGAACTTGACACATATGCCGAGGTCAAAGGTCTCGACTCACAGGCAATAATCGAGGGGGTCGGGCTTGATCCTCGAATCGGCACCCACTACAACAACCCCTCGTTCGGCTACGGAGGCTACTGCCTGCCCAAAGACACAAAGCAGTTGCTGGCCAACTATGCCGAAGTGCCGCAGAACATGATGTCGGCCATTGTTGAGAGCAACCGCACGCGCAAAGACTTCATCGCCGACCAGATTCTTCACATGGCAGGCTACTACACCTCGAACAGCCAGTATAACGCAGGCGCTGAGACCCAGTGCATTGTCGGCGTGTATCGCCTCACCATGAAGTCGAACTCCGACAACTTCCGCCAGTCATCTATCCAGGGTGTGATGAAGCGCATCAAGGCAAAAGGCGCCCAGGTAATCATCTACGAGCCCACGCTTGAAGACGGCACCACATTCTTCGGCAGCCTCATAGTCAACGATCTGGCTAAGTTCAAACAGCTGTCACATGCGATAGTAGCAAACCGTTATGACGCTTGCCTTGACGATGTGGAAGCAAAAGTCTACACACGCGACATCTTCCGCCGCGACTGAATTCAGAAAACCACTAAGAATCAAATCCCGAAACTTTTTTATCGGAAGAAATAACACAATAAAACACTCTGAATTACAGATTTTTTTGTAACTTTGCAGCCCCGGCACGCCTATCACCGCACAGGATGGGCTGTCGGGGAAGGCTTTGCACCCCGTGCGCCTTCCTTTACCGACTTTTATCCTTGAAAGCAGCCTTGGCGGCGGGCTTATCAGTTTATAATAATGCTATAACACGAAAGCTGAATCATGTCATTCTTTTCCGGATTGTTCCGAACTACATACCCCATAAATCTGACCGGTTTCACGGACTGGCATTGCCATATCCTGCCGGGTGTTGACGACGGGGTGCAGAATATGACCGATTCCGTCGCCATTCTCAAAGCTTATGAAGATGCCGGTATCGCCGAAGTATGGCTAACGCCTCATATAATGGAGGATATCCCCAACACGCCAGAATCTCTCATGAAGCGATTCAAAGAGTTGCAAGAGTGCTATAGGGGCAGTGTGAAGCTCAACCTTGCGGCAGAAAACATGATCGACAGCCTCTTTCTCGAACGTCTTGAAAAAAACGATCTTCTGCCTATCGGAAACGACGGCAAGACCCTGCTTGTCGAGACATCTTATTTCAACGCTCCCATGAAATTCAGCGAGACAATCGAAGCAATTAAGTCAAAAGGATACTTCCCGTTGCTCGCTCATCCCGAACGATACAATTATCTCGATTCTCTCGAAGATTACAGACGGCTTAAAGCCCAAGGGGTATTGTTTCAGATGAATCTGATGTCGCTGACCGGCCATTACGGGCCGGTGGTGAAAAAGAAAGCCGAAGAGCTGCTGTCGGAAGGAATGTATGACCGTGCCGGATCCGACTTGCATCGCAAGGAACATCTTGACATTATCCGCCGCATGAAAATCTCCTCCTCTCAGAAAAACGTATTTAACCGAACCTTTTCTATAACAACCGAATGATGAACCAGTGGATTTTAATCGACATTACCGTTTTCATGGTAGTGGTAGTGCTTGCCGGATTTATTATCCCTCAGATCCTGCTAATCGCATTCAGAAAAAATCTGTTTGATGAAGTTGATCCGAGAAAGATACACAAAGGTGCGGTGCCGCGTCTTGGTGGCATTGCGTTCTTTCCGTCGATTCTGTTCTCAATGCTCCTTGCATTGGGCTACAGCCAGATCTACGGGCGCTCGCTGTTCTCCGCTATTCCCGACTCAACTTTCGAGGCACTATGTTTCGTTACATGCGGCATCATCATCCTGTATCTTGTCGGCATGGCCGACGACCTTATAGGTATAAAATATAAGGCAAAATTCATCGCCCAGATAGCCTCGTCCGCCCTCATTATAGTAGGCGGCATATATATCGGCAATTTCCATGGTTTCCTCTGGATCTACGAAATCCCCGCTCCGATAGCGATTTTGCTTTCGGTTCTGGTAACCGTGTTCATAACCAACGCCATAAACCTTATCGACGGCATCGACGGATTAGCCTCAGGTCTAAGCGCCATAGCATGTGCGTTCTACGGTTATACGTTTTTCAACGTCGGGCTGCATATCTACGCCATGTTTTCATTCGCCACTCTCGGCGCACTGCTGCCATTTTTCTATTACAACGTTTTCGGTAATGCGAAAAAACACAGCAAAATATTCATGGGCGATACCGGCGCTTTGACAATAGGCTTGATTCTAAGTGTATTAAGCATCAGAATTTTCCAGATAAACGATATGTCATGGAATGTCAATCCGGCTGTGGTTGCCTTCGCGCCGCTTCTGATTCCATGCTTTGATGTAGTCAGAGTCTACCTTCACCGCATGAAAGCCCACCGCAATCCGTTTTTGCCCGATAAAACCCACATCCATCATAAGCTGCTGGCACTCGGCATGAACCAGCGCAGAGCCATGCCTACGATAGTTGCCGCCAGCCTTATGCTGTCGATGATCAACTGGTGGCTCAGCATACATGTCAACATCACCCTGCTGTTCACGTTAGATCTGATGCTATGGATCATTGCAAACATGGCGCTCTCGCGTGCGATCAGACGTCGTGAAAAAGCCCTCGGTGAGAAACTTTACGAATAAATTCCGACAATAGCTTATCTATAAACTTACTATTAACCGACCATAAAAATGAAAAAAGCGCTTATTACAGGCATCACAGGCCAGGATGGTTCGTTCCTCGCAGAATTCCTTCTTGAAAAAGGTTATGATGTGCACGGCACTATCCGCCGTTCATCAGTCGACTTCCGTGAGCGCATAGCACACATCGAAGGTCACCCGAACTTCCACCTCCATTATGCCGATCTCGGCGACTCAATGTCAATAATACAGGTTCTCAACAAGGTAAAACCCGACGAAGTATACAATCTTGCAGCCCAGAGCCACGTGCAGGTAAGTTTCGACTCGCCTGAGTTCACCGCCGATGTCGATGCTACCGGAGTGCTCCGTCTGCTTGAGGGAATCCGCCAGTGCGGTCTCGCCGACACCTGCCGCTTCTATCAGGCTTCAACCTCAGAACTTTACGGCAAAGTGGAAGAAGTGCCGCAGAATGAAAACACCCCCTTCCACCCCTACTCCCCCTATGCCGTAGCCAAGCTCTACGGTTTCTGGATTGTAAAAGAATATCGTGAGGCTTACAACATGTATGCCTGCTCTGGCATTCTGTTCAACCATGAGTCAGAGCGCCGCGGAGAAACCTTCGTTACCCGCAAGATCACGCTTGCCGCAGCCCGCATCGCCCAGGGAAAGCAGGAGAAACTCTATCTCGGCAACCTTTCTTCGCTCCGCGACTGGGGTTATGCCAAAGACTATGTTGAATGCATGTGGCTGATACTCCAGCAGGACAAGCCCGAAGATTTCGTCATCGCCACAGGCGAACAGCATTCAGTGCGTGAATTCTGCCAGCTTGCGTTCCGTCGGGCAGGTATCGAGCTGCGTTTTGAAGGGGAAGACGAGAACGAGAAAGGCATCGATGTGAAAACCGGCAAAGTAGTTATCGAGGTATCTCCCGATTTCTATCGTCCCACCGATGTCGTGAACCTCTGGGGCGATCCGACAAAGGCAAAAGCCAGACTCGGATGGGATCCGTCAAAGAAAACCTCGTTCGAACAGCTCGTCAACCTTATGGTCGACGCCGATATGGCAAAAGTAGCGGTGGAACGTGCCGGAGAGCATGTACGCACCAACCTTGCCGAATATCTCGAAAAAGGTATCGTAAAATAAAAGATAGCCGATTACGTTGTCCGTGTCTATCGCCACCCTCCGCCAAAAATGCGGATTATGGCGATAGACACGGACGGCGCATCCCGGGATTATCCTTTTACAGGCAATTTCTACATCGAACCATAAACCGAAAACGGAACTTTTCAACGACATAAAGATGGAAAAAAACTCAAAAATATATGTTGCCGGCCACCGGGGCATGGTAGGCTCGGCGATAATCCGTGAACTTCAGCGTCAGGGTTACACCAACATCATAACACGCACACACAGCGAGCTCGATCTGATCAACCAGCAGGCCGTAAACGATTTCTTTGCAGCCGAAAAGCCTGAGTACGTTTTTCTCGCAGCAGCCAAAGTCGGTGGCATCATCGCCAACTCATCGGCACTCGCTGATTTCATGTACGACAACATGATGCTTGAAATGAACGTAATAAACGCAGCCTGGCGCAACGGATGCAAAAAGCTCGAGTTTCTTGGTTCCTCATGCATCTATCCCCGCATGGCGCCACAGCCCATGCCAGAATCATGTCTGCTCACATCCGAACTTGAAAAAACCAACGAGGCCTACGCGCTCGCAAAGATCTCGGGACTGAAATACTGCGAGTTCCTTAACCGCCAGTATGGCACCGACTTCATTTCGGTGATGCCGACAAACCTCTACGGCCCCAACGACAACTACCACCCCGAACACTCACATGTGCTCCCCGCCCTCATACGCCGTTTCCACGAAGCGAAAGAATCCGGAGCTAAAAGTGTGACATGCTGGGGCGACGGAAGCCCGTTGCGCGAATTCCTCTATGTCGACGATCTGGCAAACCTGTGCGTGTTCCTGATGAACAATTACTCTGGAAACGAAACCGTAAACGCCGGCACAGGCAAAGAACTCACCATAAAAGCCCTGACCGAACTCGTAGCCGAAACCGTAGGCTATGACGGCGAGATTCTGTGGGATACGACCCGCCCCAACGGCACACCTCGCAAACTGCTCGATGTAAGCAAAGCCACATCGCTGGGCTGGACTTACAGCACAGAACTTGCCGATGGAATCAGGCTCGCCTACGACGACTTCCTGAACAATCCCATGAGAGCGGAACGTTAAACTCACACAAACCACTCGCAATGAAAATCATATTGCTTTCTGGAGGATCGGGAAAACGCCTCTGGCCTCTGTCGAACGACGCCCGCTCAAAACAGTTTCTGCGCCTGCTCAAGGATCCCGACGGAAACAACGAGTCAATGATACAGCGTGTTGTGCGCCAGATAAAATCGGCAAAGCTGACCGACGATATCGTGGTAGCGACCGGACTGAATCAAAAAGACGCCATCGAAAACCAGCTCGGCAGCGAACTGTCGGTTGTCACCGAACCATGCCGCAGAGACACATTTCCGGCAATCATGCTCGCATGTTCCTATCTCGCATCGAAAGGCACAGCGCCCGACGAGCCGGTAATAGTCATGCCTTGCGACTCTTACACCGCCGGAACTTATTTTTCCGTGATCGGGAAAATGGGACAGGAAGTGGCCAAGGGCACAGCCGATCTCGTTCTCATGGGCATCGAGCCAACCTATCCGTCGGCAAAATACGGCTATGTGGTTCCTGACCTCGTTTCGGCCAAAGATGGGGTAATGACTGTAAAACGGTTTACCGAGAAGCCCGATGTTCCTACCGCCGGGAAACTCATTGCCGAAGGCGCGTTATGGAACGGCGGAGTATTCGCCTTCAGATTAGGCTACCTCACCGAAATCGCATCACGCATATGCCCCGGATTCGGATTTGAGCAGATGCGCAAGTCCTACGCCGAGCTGCCCAAGATCAGCTTCGACTATGCGGTTGTGGAGAAAGCCGCTTCAGTGGCGGTGATACCCTACTCCGGAGAGTGGAAAGATCTCGGCACATGGAACACCCTGACAGATGAGCTCACCGAACCGACACACGGGAACGTTCACACCGAAGGATGCGAAGGCACATACATCATCAACGAACTTGAAATTCCACTGGTATGTATCGGAGGGAAAAACCTTGTTGTCGCAGCCTCTCCCGACGGCATTCTTGTTTCAGAGCGTAAACTGAGCGAAAACCTCAAACACCTTGTCGACGGCCTCGGCAAACGACCGATGTTTGAAGAGCGCCGATGGGGAGAATACAAGGTGATCGACACACAGACATTCAACGACGGATTCTGCGCTCTCACCAAGCAGACAACACTCAGGCCCGGATGCTCCATAAGCTATCAGAAACACGATCACCGCGACGAGACATGGACATTCATCGACGGTGAAGGCGAGATTGTAATCGATGGTGAACGCCGCCCGGTAAAACGCGGAGATGTGGCAACCATCAAGAAAGGGCAGCTTCACGCCGTCCGAGCCATATCGTCTCTGACATTTATCGAAGTGCAGCAGGGAACAGATCTGATCGAAGAAGACATCACACGTGTCAGCTACGAGTGGTGAGGCAACGCCCGGACTGACCGCCATATGATATTCCCAAAAGACCAGAGCTGACAAGTCGTGAACAGATTGTCAGCTCTGGTCTTTTTCTGTCAAGCAATCACACGCCGGTGGAATCGGCCGGCTTCGCTCACACATTTTTGGCATCTGTCATTACAGACACCACAACCTTGTCAACACGCACGTAATCCATATCGACAACCTCAATGCGGAAAGAATGCCATTCAACACAGTCACCTTCAGCTGGAACTCTCCGCAGATGCTCCATGACAAGCCCCCCTATGGTGCTGTATCCGGCAGGTTTATATAAATCCTCACAATCGAAATATGCCAGAAAATCATAGATCGGACATTGCCCGTCGACAATCCACTCTTCGGCATCCTGACGCTTCACTATCATAGGGCCGTCACCATCATGGTTTATATTGCCTACAAGGCCGTCAAGAATATCGCGCAATGTGATTATACCCTGAAAAGCTCCATACTCGTCAAACACAAGCGCAGAGTGCCCGTTTGATCTCTTGAACGTTTCGAGAGCGTCATACACGGTCATCGTTTCCGGCAGGCACATGGCAGGGGTCACAGCCCTGGCAATATCGAAGTCAGGCTTTCCCAGCGACAACACAAGCCGTTTAAGCGAAACAACGCCACAAATATCCACTTTCTCCTTGTCAAAAACCGGATACGATGAGTGCAGCTCATCAGAAATGACCTCGCGTATTCTCTCCTCATCCATATCCAATGTCAGAGCCGCCACATCATTGCGACAGGTCATTATCGCGTCAATGCGGCTGTCGCCCATCACCAAAGCTCTTTCCATAATATCCTGCTCCACCTCCCTGACCTCGCCTGAATCAGCCCCCTCCTTTATCAGCGACTTGATCTCTTCCTCTGTTACCTTCGATGAATTGTTTCCTATTCTGAGAATCCTCACTATGGCTGACGTCGAAACCGAGAGCACCCATACAATCGGATAAGTAACGACCGAAAGAATCTTCATCGGGCGGGAAACGATCTTGGCAATCGTGTCGGCATGCCCCATCCCTATACGTTTTGGCACAAGCTCGCCCACGACAATAGACAGATACGTCACAATAGCCACAATAAAAATTCTGGAAATATTCATCGCCATCTTGGGAGCAATGCCGAACTGCGCAAGATAATTTCCGACTTCAGTAGCGATGGTGGCACCGGAAAACAGACCGGTGAGAATCCCGATAAGAGTAATACCGATCTGAACCGTAGACAGAAACCTGTCAGGTTCACTTTGAAGCTTCAGCGCATTGGCCGCGCTACGGTTGCCCTCCTTGGCATCAGCTGTCAGTTTTGATTTTCGGGCGGAAATAAGAGCCACTTCCGACATGGAGAATACTCCATTCAAAAGAATCAATGCAATGATTACAATCAAGTCGTCCATAAATAAACGGCAAACGTTTTACTCTATAAAACAATATTCCCCATTTTTTAGTTGACGGTTATTCCACTGTTTCTCGAAAAAGCATCTGTCATTACAGCAAAAAGCGGTGACCATCAATATGATAATCACCGTTTTTCCTGCGGAGTGACCGAGATTCGAACTCGGGAACCGGTTTTGCCGTTTACACGCTTTCCAGCAGTAGCTCATCCCCTCATAATCAAATTATTCATAATGAGCGAAAGTTCTAATTGACCTGACAATAATTTTCTTATTGCCTGCGAGATAATTTACTTCGACTTTGCGATCGGTGCGAATTTTCGCTATAATTGCAAACATGACCACACAACAAGTGTAATCAGGCCGCAAATAACTTTTAATGGCATCTGATTATTGGTTATCTCTTGTTTCTTCTCTTCGCTCCAAAAGGTCTTTTGCCGGAACAACAATCGGCTTACCGTCAGCATCTGCTATCACCATGTCTTGCCCTAACGCAGCTTTGCGACGTAAAAGAGATTCATATGATTGTTTTAGACCGTTCGAAATTTTATCAAATAATTTTATTTCTTCCTGTTCTGACATAATTCTTTGATTTTGGAAAATTGTTCTACATCCACAATTGCATTGCTGTTGGCTATTAAGTTTGCTTTATTCTCGTTATCGAAAAACATCCAGCTATCCACAATTGAGATGAAGATATTGAAGAAGTTCTGTAATCCTAACC
>CAMWTV010000088.1 GCA_947177215.1 uncultured Muribaculaceae bacterium | reverse complement strand
CGGTCTACGTGGCCCCGGCTCCCCCGCCGCCCCGTGTCTATGCCCCGCTGATGCCCGGAGTGAGTTATGACGACTACCGTCACACCCGCAAAGCTTACAAAAAAGCCGCAAAGCGCTATCGCAAAGCCATGAAGCATGCCGCCGAAGCCCTTCCGGTAATGCTTCTGACCGCACCCGGCGCGGTATATTACACCGATTTCGACGATGACGACTATGAGGATTATTACCGCCATGTCCGTCACCATTACAAAAAGCACAAGAAACACCACAAACATCACAAGCACCATCATCACCATGATGACGACGATGATGACTGACCCATGCCCGCGCCGCTACAATCCCGCCAGATTGCGCACAACCATCCAGATTATTATGGCCACCCCGACGGCCATAACGGCGCTCCCTGACGTCAGCCGGCGGTAAAGACGCCCCATAGCGCCATTGTCGCCGAACACCCATCCCGCTCCCAAAAGCGCCAGATACAGCCCCACCGCAGGCAAGATATAGTTGACCCTCACCGCTCCGGCGAGATCACCCTCAGCCAATGCCGCAAGCGCCCTCTGGGAGCCGCATCCCGGACAGCTCAGGCCGGTAGCCCACTTCAGAGGGCATCGCAGCATCACACCCGTCAGATTTGAAAACACAAGATAAAAAGCAGTCAGAGCGGCTGCCGTCAAAACAACGGCAACCGCTCTGATTATCCTTTTGCGGCGATTCATCGGTGCGTAAAACTCACAGCAATCCCATCAGCGCCATCTGGAAAGGCACTCCGATAACTCCGAGCACAATCGAGGCTATGATAAACCACTGCGCCGTTTCCGAATAACGCCGGGCCTTGGCTATGTCACCCTTGTAATAGGCGCTCTTGGTCATCGACGAAAAGATTATGGCCGGAATGCCGATAATCGTACAGCACAACACCGTGACTATAACCGACCACGCGATATAAGCCGGCGGGCAAGGCTCCACACATTGCGTCTCCTCAGCCACACAGGCGTCCGCCTGACGGTTGTCAGATTTGTAAGCCTCGGCGGTAGCAACATCGTCACGCTCCTCGGCGAAGCTCTCGGCCTGCCGCTCGCTGTCAGTCATGTGCTGGCGCTCCAGCCCGGCGGCAAGTTCGCCAACCTCTCCGGCGCGCACCCATGCCGTCAGACCTTCATGCCACACAAGCGTGTCAGCCGTCAGACCTGCGTCAAGAAGCTGCTCCGCACTGTATGGGCCGGCATGCCTGTTGTCAACAATTATCCAGTATTCCATGCTCTCTCTAATGATGAATCACCCTTTTGTTCAGAAAAATTTTGTCTCCTCACCCCAGATGGCGGTAAGAAGGTTGTTGGCCAGACCGCTTGCACCGATGCGGAAATACTCGTTGGTGAGCCACTGCTCGCCAAGCACCTCCTTCACTATGCAATAGTAGCCTACAGCCTCTTCGGGAGTGCGCACGCCCCCGGCGGGCTTGAAGCCTACCATATTGCCGGTCTTTTCGTGATACTCCTTGATGCACTGACACATAACATATGCGGCTTCCAGGCTTGCGCCGGTATATTCCTTTCCGGTCGATGTCTTGATGAAATCGGCACCGCTATACATGGCAAGCACTGAGGCGGCCTTGATATTGGCGGCGGTTTTCAGCGCGCCGGTCTCGAGAATCACCTTCAGACGGGCATCACGACACGAATGCTTGAGCTCGGCTATCTCGTCGCACACCTCCTCATAGTCTCCGTCAAGGAAGTTTCCGAGATTCAGCACAATGTCGATCTCGTCGGCGCCACCCTCCACCGCCAGAGCGGTCTCGGCCACCTTGACCTCGATAAACGACTGCGAAGAAGGGAAGCAACCCGACACACACGCAATGTCTACACTGCTGACCTCAAGCACCGAACGGGCCACCTGCGCGAAGTTGGGATAGACACACACTGCGGCCACATTCTTCATCTCGGGGTGTTCTGCGTCGAACTGGTTCACTTTCTCCACAAAATCGGCCACACTGCGGGGTGAGTCGGTCGATTTCAGTGTCGTGAGGTCAATGCAGTTGAAAAGGAATTTATAAACCTCCTCGTTCATATTCTCCTGCATGTGGTCAGAGAGAATCTTCTCCACAGCAGCTTTAACAGCGGCATCGTCGGCAATCACTTTCGAGTCTTCGATCGCCTGATTGTATTTGTCTTCAGCCATATCTCTTGTTTTTTAATTTAACGTTGTCACAGACCGGCACCGGAGAGGCCGGCATCTGCTTTGTAACTTCATCACTACAACAAATCTCCGGTAACCGTTTGTTCAGCCGCGTGAGCGGCAAACGGTTCACACCTCCAGGTCTCCGTTCAGAACCTCATGCCAGGGCAGACCCTGAACCGAAAGCTGCTCCATGAACGGATCCGGATCGAATTCCTCCACGTTGTGCACTCCCGGCTTCTGCCATTTGCCTGTAAGGAACATCATGGCTCCTATCATCGCCGGCACACCGGTTGTATAGCTCACCGCCTGCATTCCGGTCTCCTTGTAGGCTTCCTGATGCGAGCAGTTGTTGTAGACATAATATGTAAGAGGCTCACCCTCTTTGCCTTTACCCGAGATGCGGCATCCGATCGAGGTCTCTCCGGTATAGTTCTCGCCCAGATCCTGAGGGTCGGGAAGCACTGCCTTGAGAAACTGCAGAGGCACTATCTTTTGGCCGTTATACTCAATCTCGTCGATACGGGCCATACCTATATCCTGAATAACACGCAGGTGGGTCAGATACTCCTGGCCGAATGTCATCCAGAAACGGGCACGCTTGATCGACGGGAAATTCTGCACCAGCGATTCAAGCTCCTCATGATAGAGCAGATAGCTGTCGCGAGGCCCGATATTGGGATAATTCAACTCTTTATGAATCTCCAGAGGCCCGGTGGTAACCCACTCTCCGTTGAGCCAGTAACGGCCGTTCTGGGTTATCTCGCGGATATTGATCTCCGGATTGAAGTTGGTGGCGAAAGCCTTTCCGTGGTTGCCAGCGTTGCAGTCAACAATGTCGAGAGTCTCCATCTCCGAGAAATAATGCTTGGCGGCATAGGCGGTGAAAACGCCCGACACTCCCGGATCGAACCCGCAGCCGAGAATAGCCGTAAGGCCGGCTTTCTCGAAACGCTCGCGGTAGGCCCACTGCCACGAATACTCGAAATGGGCCACATCGCGCGGCTCATAGTTGGCGGTGTCAAGATAGTTCACCCCACACTCCAGGCAGGCATCCATGATGGTCAGATCCTGATAGGGAAGCGCCACGTTGATCACCATCTCCGGCTTATGGCGGCGGAAAAGCTCGCAAAGCTGCTCAACGCTGTCGGCGTCAACGCTGTCGGTGGTGATTACCGGAAGGCTGCGGCCGGCCTTGGCGGCCGACTCTTTTATGGCCTCGGCCAGAGCGTCACACTTGCTGCGGGTGCGTGAGGCTATCACAATTTCACTGAAAACTTCGGGATTCTGGGCGCACTTGTGGGCACACACACTCCCCACGCCTCCGGCGCCGATGATGATTACTTTTGACATTCCTTGTTCTTATCTGTGTTTTGGTTGTTACCTTTTTTTTGACTCTCCCGGCCGTCTGAGTGCCTGAAACCACGCATATCATCGGCAGGTTAAATGCAAAAGTAGTGAAAAACTCCGTAATTCAGTGCTCATTAACACCTTTTTCACTAATTTTCGGATTAATCGCCTCTATACACATCCTGAAACCCGCCGATTTGTTGTAATTTTGAACTGTTAAGTAAGTGTTCAAATTTAATTTATACAATATGCGAGCTTGTTTTTTAGGCGATTCCGGTGCGCGGCGAAGGAGAATATGTTTATATTCGACTGAGCTGCAATCCGGAAGCGGCAAAAAAGAAGCCGCAGATTGTGTAAAAGATTTTCGTTCACTTGCTATCGGTTAAATTTGAACACTTACTTACATATCCATATGGGCAAACATTCAAAAGACAAATCACCAGAGCTGCAGCGCAAGCTTTCAATTCTTCCGGAATCACCCGGAGTCTACATGTACTACGACTCCGAAGGCACTGTCATATATGTCGGGAAAGCCAAAAACCTGAAACGCAGAGTGTCGTCATACTTCAACCGCACTCACGACGTGTTGCGAACAGCCCTGCTCGTCAGAGCCATCGCCGATCTGAGCTACATTGTGGTGCCCACCGAGCAAGACGCGCTCAACCTTGAGAACTCCATGATAAAGGAGTACAAGCCCCGCTACAACGTGTTGCTGAAAGACGACAAGTCATACCCCTGGATATGCGTCACACGCGAGCTATACCCACGCGTGTTCATGACCCGCCAACGGCTTAAAGACGGTTCGAAATATTTCGGGCCATATACCGAAGCGTCAACCGCACGCGCCGTGCTCGAGCTTGCCCGCGACCTCTACCCCGTCCGCACCTGCCGGCACCCCATAACCCCCGAATATGTGGCCCGCGGAAAAGGCAGGCTATGCCTGGAATATCACCTGAAGCGGTGTCTCGGATGCTGCACAGGACGCATCTCGCCCGAAGACTATGCCGTCTACATCGACCACATCCGTCAGATTCTACGCGGAGAGACCGGCGAGCTAATGCAATATCTCCGCGCTGAGATGGAGCGCCTCGCCGCCGACCTGCGCTTCGAGGAGGCCCAGGAACTCAAACTAAAATACCAGCTTGTGGAGCGCTACCGCGCCAAAAGCGTCATAGTGAGCCAGACAATCGACAATGTGGATGTGTTCGGCGTTGACGACGATGACAAAGACGTATATGTCAACTACATGCACGTGCGCCGCGGCGCCGTGGTCAGAAGCGTCACCCTCCAGTATCGGCGACGGATGGACGAAACCGTCCCTCAGCTCCTGTCATATGCCATTCAGGAAATACTCTCCCGGTTCGGAGCACTCTGCGACGAGATTATCGTTCCCGCCGAACCCGACTCCGCATTCGAAGGTGTCAGCTTCACCATACCGCAGCGCGGCGACAAAGCCCGGCTGCTCGATGTCTCGACCCGCAACGCCCGCCAGAGCAAACTCGACAGCCTCAAAAACCTTGAGAAAACAGATCCCGAAAAGCGGGCCGAACGCACCCTCGAACGGATGAAAGCCGACTTCCGCCTGAACGTGCTGCCGCGCCACATCGAATGCTTCGACAACTCAAACATCCAGGGCACCAACCCTGTGGCAAGTTGCGTGGTGTTCCGCGACGCCCGGCCGTCGAAAAAAGACTACCGGCACTTCAACATCAAGACCGTGGAAGGCCCCGACGACTTCGCCTCGATGAAAGAGGTGCTCACACGCCGCTACACACGCATGATGGAGGAAGCCCCCGACGACCTCCCCCAGCTCATTGTTGTCGACGGCGGAAAAGGACAGCTATCGGCCGCCGTCGAGGCCCTCGACGACATAGGCCTGCGCGGCACCATAGCCGTTGTAGGCATCGCCAAACGGCTCGAAGAGATCTATTTCCCGGGCGACAGCGTGCCCCTTTACATCGACAAGAATTCCGAATCGCTCCGTGTAGTGCAGCACCTGCGCGACGAGGCTCACCGGTTCGGCATAACCCACCACCGCAACCGACGCTCCAAATCGGCCATCGTAAGCGAGCTTTCGTCAATCAAAGGCATAGGAGCCGGCACAGAGCAGACCCTTCTGGCCCACTTCAAAAGCGTAAAGCGCATCAGCGAGGCATCGCTCGACGCCCTCGCCTCAGTCATCGGCCCGGCCAAAGCCAGGCTCATACGCGATCATTTCACCTCTTCGCGCCCTTGACATCTACCTTACGCCAAAGATAAAGCCTGTCGCTCGGCCTCACCTTCTGCGGCACCGCTATCGAGAAACTCTCCCCCTTCACCGCCTTGTCGACAGGTTTCAGTCCCACACGTATCTCTTCGACCGTAAGCATGACAGTGCCCGTCGTAGGCCCGGTTATCACAACCTCGTCGCCCACATGCAGCTCTCCCGTCTCCATATAGAACTCGGCCACGCCGATATTCGAGAAATAGCGCACCCCCTTGGCCCTGTACTCCTTGACTCTTGTGGCCGACGAACCATATTTGGCCGACCACTCCCCCAGACGCTGGCCAAGATAATAGCCGTTCCAGAAACCGCGGTTGAAAATCTTTCCCAGCTCCTCGTCCCAGCGGGCAATCTTCTCTTCGGTATAAGTGCCGTCGCATATAGCCTCGATAGCCTCGCTGTAACATTTCACCGCCAGAGCCACATATTCAGGCCCGCGCGCCCTACCCTCTATCTTGAACACCCTCACACCCGCATCTATCATCTTGTTCAGGAAATGAATCGTCTTCAGATCCTTGGGCGACATGATATACTTGTTCTCCACAGCCAGACTGTCGCCCGTCTCCAGATCAGTAACCTCATAGCCGCGGCGGCATATCTGGGTGCATGCCCCACGGTTGGCCGACGAATTCATCTGATGCAGGCTCAGATAGCACTTGCCCGACACAGCCATGCAGAGCGCCCCGTGGCAGAACATCTCTATACGCACCCTCTCGCCACGGGGGCCGCGGATATCCTCCCGCTCGATAGCGCTGTGAATCGCTGCCACCTGATCCATATTCAGCTCACGCGCAAGCACAACCACATCGGCCCACTGCGAGAAATACCTCACCGACGCCGTGTTGGAAATGCTCTGCTGGGTCGAGATATGCACCTCCACCCCCTTGCTCCGCGCATACAGAATAGCGGAAATATCGCTCGCGATAATAGCCGAAATGCCACTGGCCGCCACCGCGTCGATAATGGCATGACACGTCGGCTCATCCTCGTCATAGATAATCGTATTGACCGTCAGATAAGACTTCACCCCATGCTCGTCGCATATGCGGGCAATCTCGTGCAGATCGTCAAGAGTGAAATTCACACTCGAACGCGCCCGCATGTTAAGCCCCTCCACACCGAAATATATCGCGTCAGCACCCGCGTTGATCGCAGCCCACAGACTCTCATAGCTCCCCACAGGAGCCATAATCTCAAAATCTTCTCTTTTCATACCCGCAAATTTACAAAAAATCCATATATTTGTTTTTCAGCATCCACCTTTTCAGCAAAATTACCACACAATGAAAATAGCAGTATATTGTTCAGCCCGCACAGGCCTGCCCGACCAGGTAATCGCCGACGCCCGCGAGCTGGGAGAAGAGATCGGGCGCAACGGCGACACACTTGTCTACGGAGGCCTCGAAATGGGCCTGATGGACGTAACAGCCACAGCCGTAAGCCGCGCCGGAGGCAAAGTAACAGGCGTAGTGCCACAGACACGCGCCGCACGGCAGCACCCCGCCAACACCGTCAGCATCCACGTCAGCACCCTCCATGAGCGCAAACAGATAATGGAAGAGAAAGCCGACATATTCATAGCCCTCGACGGCGGCTACGGCACCCTCGACGAAATCATGTCGGCCCTCGCGTCGATGTCATTCTTCAACGAGCCCAAACCACTGCTCATACTCAACCGCGACAACCTCTACACACCCCTGCGCGACATGATGCGTGAAATGACCGCACGCGGACTCATGCACCCCGAAATCCTCGGCCGCATAACGTTCCACCCCAACATCCGGTCACTTATAGAACATCTCAAAACACTACACTCATGAAAATATATACACGCACCGGCGACAACGGCACAACATCGCTCGTCGGAGGAAAACGAGTTGCCAAAAACTCCGCACGGCTCGAAGCCTATGGCACAATCGACGAATTCAACTCAGCGCTCGGACTCATGTGCGCCCACAGCCCCATAGCCGACCACACCGAACTCACAACACTCATACACACCATCCAGAGCCGCCTGTTCGACATCGGAGCCTACCTCGCCACCGACAACTCCGAAAACCCCGACCTGCAGCCCACAGGGCTCTCACAGGCCGACATCGACACCCTTGAGCGACACATCGACACTATAACCCCGCAGCTCCCGCCACTGCACACATTCATCCTTCCCGGCGGATGCGTCGCCGCAGGCCACGCACACATATGCCGCACAGTGTGCCGGCGCGCCGAACGCCGCGTGCTCACCCTTGCCGAAACAGAAACCGTAAGTCCGATAGTGATAACCTATCTGAACCGCCTTTCCGACTGGCTCTTCATCATTGCACGCTACGCGAACCACCTCACACACACCGCCGAGACACCCTGGATTCCCGGCTGATCCACAGCCCCTTCGCCCGCACACAGGCCAAGCCATAGCCACCGTCACCTTAAAAAATGTGATAGACCGCAATAAATCCACCCTCCACGCGTTATTCCCAATGAATCAGCACCCTTCAGCCGGTTCGACACTGTTAAACGAAATAAATAACTAAACGCATAACACGCTATGTATTGGACACTTGAACTCGCCTCTAAACTCGAGGACGCACCCTGGCCCGCAACACGCGAAGAATTAATCGATTACGCCCAGCGTTCCGGCGCCCCCCTCGAAGTAATCGAAAACCTTCAGGAAATCGAAGACGAAGGCGAAACCTACGAATGCATCGAAGACATCTGGCCCGACTACCCCTCCAAAGAAGACTTCTTCTTCAACGAAGAGGAAT
>CAMWTV010000087.1 GCA_947177215.1 uncultured Muribaculaceae bacterium | reverse complement strand
GTTTCCCGGCTCTTTTGGTTGTGATTATATTTATTTCAGGCATCGAAGCCTGAGACGATGTTCAGAAAAGTTTCTTTGGCTTGGTTGCCTGAAAGTTTTTGAGATATGTGGGCACCGAATAGGCCAGATCGAGAAAATCGCCCTCACGGAAAGCTTTGTCGGAAAGCGCGAGCATGTCGACCGCAAGAGGCTTCACATCAGGGATAAAACGGGCATTGGGATGGGTTATGATCTCGCGGGCCTTGTCGCTTCCGTTGCCGAAAAACAGCACCTCACCTTTCCCGAGCCACTGCGAATAGCTGTTTTCGTCGAGGATAAGCGGCTCAGGGGCCACAAGAGTGTCAAGCGCGAGATTATAGACGGCTGTATAAACTTCCATGCGGCGGGCATCGATCATAGGCGCGAACATGGCATCTTCGCCAATCTCCTGTGAAAACATAACCGACACAGCCATGATTTTGAGTGTATCAACGCCGATCAATGGCACTCCAAGGGCGTATGCAAGCCCTTTGGCCTCTGACAATCCGATGCGCAGGCCCGTATAGCTTCCCGGGCCGAGCGACACTGCAACGGCATCGAGATTCATTTCATGGCGCCGCAAGTGATCGAGGCAGGCTTTGATGAATCCACTCAGCATTGTGGCGTGACTGCGGCCGTCAAACTCTTCAAAATGTTCAAGAACAGCTCCCTCGGAAGTGAGGGCCACAGAGCACACGTCGGTAGATGTTTCGATATTGAGTATAGTTGGCATGGGTAATAAACTGTTGAAAAAAGTCACTGCAAATTTACTGCTTTCAGCCGAAAATTACTAAATTTGCCTTATAAAAGAGACTACATCAGCCATGACACTATCAATGACCGGATTCGGCAACGCCGTTGTCGAATGTCAGAACAAGAAAATAACCGTTGAGATAAAATCGCTTAACAGCAAGCAGCTCGATCTGTCGAGCCGTGTGCCCGCGGGCTACAAGTCGATTGAACTTGACATACGCTCCATAATAGCCTCACGCCTTGAGCGCGGAAAAGTAGAGCTTACACTCTATGTAGAGAACACTGGCAACGACAGCGCAGTGCAGCTCAACCTGCCGGCGCTTGCAAGTTACAAGAAGCAGATCGAGGAAGCTTCGGCCCAGATGGGGATACCTGTTCCTGACGACTGGTATTCGGTGCTGATGCGCTTTCCCGATGCCGTGCGCGGCGAGGTTGCGACTGAAGTGAGCGATGAAGAACGGGGGGCTGTGTTACAGGCTGTGGAAACTGCCGCCTCACGGCTTATGGACTACCGCGCCGCCGAAGGGAAAAAACTTGAGGAATTCTTCACGGTGCGCATCTCGCGCATATCCGACCTTCTGGCCGAGGTGCCCAGATATGAGGCGGAACGTCTGGTCAAGATCAGATCGCGCATCGAAGAGGGGCTCGCCTCGATTCCAAAAGCGGAATATGACAAAGGGCGACTGGAACAGGAAATGATTTTCTATATCGAGAAACTTGACATAAACGAGGAGAAACAGCGTCTGCGCCAGCATCTCGACTATTTCATGGAGACCCTTCACGCCGGCGGAAGCCAGGGCAAGAAACTTGGCTTCATATCGCAGGAAATGGGCCGCGAGATCAATACGATGGGCTCGAAAAGCAATCATGCCGAGATGCAGATTCTTGTAGTGAAAATGAAAGATGAACTCGAGCAGATCAAAGAGCAGGTTCTGAATGTGATGTAAGCCCGGATTCATCTGTAAATCAATCCGGCAACTACAAACAGTGAGGAAACAAACATTCAGAATGATCTGACAGACTCTTTTTCCGCAACATATAAAATTTTCCACATCATGACACCAAAAGGCAAACTTATAATCATATCCGCCCCGTCGGGTTGCGGAAAATCGACAATCATAGGCGACATAATGGACCGCGGCACACTCGACCTTCAGTTTTCAGTGTCGGCGACCAACCGGAAACCCCGTCCGGGCGAAGTTGACGGCGTAAGCTATCATTTTCTGACCGACCAGCAGTTTCACGACCTGATTGCAGAGGGAGCTTTCGTGGAATACGAGCAGGTTTATCCGGGCCGTTACTACGGCACACTGCGCAGCGAGATACAGAACCGCGTGGATGCAGGCCACAATGTGATTCTCGACATAGATGTGAAAGGTGGAATCAATGTCAAGAAACAGTTCGGCGACGACGCGATGAGCATATTCATCGCCCCGCCAAGCATTCCCGAACTCCGCAACCGCCTCAAGGCCCGCGGATCGGAAAGCGACGAGGAGATAGCGCAGCGAGTTGACCGCGCCGAATATGAAATGACGTTCCAGCCCGAATATGACCATGTGGTTGTCAACGACATGCTTCAGGAAGCTATAGGGAATGTAGAGAATCTGATGTCGTCGTTCATCAAAGGGTAAGGACACGGCAACGATGACAGCAGGCATTTTCGGGGGGTCGTTCAACCCCGTACATAACGGACACATAGCCCTTGCCAAGGCTCTTCTGGAGCGCGGCGAGGCAGACAGCATATGGTTCACCCTATCGCCGCTCAATCCGCTGAAAGCACACCCCGAGGAGCTTGTGGCCGACTCTCACCGGCTTGAAATGCTCAGACTGGCCACCAAAGATATCGCAGGCGTGGAAGTATGCGACATCGAGCTGACACTGCCGCGCCCTTCGTTTACGGTCAACACCATGAAAGCTCTCGAAGAGCGCTATCCCGACATAGATTTCAGGCTGGTTATCGGCTCTGACAATATGCTGATGTTTGACCGATGGAAAGACCACGAGCTTCTGCGCAGGCTCTACTCCCCTATCGTGTATCCCCGCCCGGGATATCCCTGCAAAGAAGCGTTGCAGGGGCTTCCGGTATTTCCGGTCTCGAGCACAGAGATACGCAGGCTTATAAAAGAGCATAAGCCGCTGAACAATCTGCTGCCTGAGGAAGTAATAGAATATATATCATCGCACAGGCTTTATGCCGAACAAACAAACGCCTGATTAGAAATGGATACGACCCTAAACACCAACGCGATAGCCTTCATCGGCCTCTGTAACGAATACTGTCTGACCGTGGAACATGCGCGTGAGACAGAACTTGGCGAATTTATCGGCGCCATGCTCAGACTGCTTCCGCGGCTTTATATCGCCGCAAGCGATCTGCGCACAGATATGCCCGGCGACGAAGAGGGGTATATCGACAGCGCGCTTGACGAAGACTATTACGACGCCGTGAGGCGCAATATGGAGACTCTGATAGGCTCTGACGACATATATCTCGAGGTGTTCGAGGAAGATATGAAATATTCCGACACTCCGGTCTCGGCAAGCATCTCGGAAAGTCTGGCCGATATATTCCAGGTGCTCTACAACTTCATATCGACAATCCGCGACGCGACCGATGAAACCGTGAAAGTGGCGCTCAACAGTGTGAAAGAGGATTTCCGATCATATTGGAGCGCAACGCTGTGCAATGTGCTGCGCGCACTTAACCGTCTGGAAATGATGCAGGAATAAGCCCGTCAGCGACCATTGTGAGCCGAACGTCCGCATCACTCCATTTTTCCGAATAATTTATCAACGACCCGACATGACCGCCGATCCACGCCAACGCATAACCGATCTACGCAACGAGCTTAACCGTCACAATCACAATTATTATGTGCTGAACGCGCCTGAGATTTCAGACCGCGATTTCGATATGCTCATGAAAGAGCTTGAAGCTCTTGAAGCGGAATATCCCGACATGGACGATCCGTTGTCGCCCACACACCGCGTGGGGAGCGACATATCGTCGTCGTTCGAGCAGGAACCCCACATATATCCGATGCTTTCGCTGGCCAACACCTATTCGATCAACGAAGCCGACGAATGGTTCGGGCGCGTGCGCGCCGGACTGGGAGGTGAGGATTTTGCCATAACAGGCGAAATGAAGTTCGACGGCACTTCGATATCGCTGATATATGAGCACGGCCGTCTGGTCAGGGCCGTTACCAGAGGTGACGGCGAACGGGGCGATGTTGTTACCGAGAACATAAAGACCATCAAGAGCATACCGTTGCAGCTTCAAGGTGATGGCTGGCCTGAATTTTTCGAGATACGCGGTGAGGTGCTGATGCCGTGGGAGGCTTTCGAACGCCTCAACAAAGAGCGGGAATTCAACGAAGAGCCACTGTTCGCCAATCCGCGAAACGCTGCGGCCGGAACTCTCAAGATGCTTAACTCGCGCGAGGTGTCACGCCGCAGTCTGGATGCCTATTTCTACTACCTGCTGGGGCCTGAACTGCCTTTCGACAATCATTACGACAACATGACGGCCGCCAGAAGCTGGGGATTCAAAGTGTCGGAAATAATGACGCTGATGCACTCGCTTGAAGAGGTCGACAATTTCATAAACCACTGGGACAAGGCGCGCAGGGAACTTCCGGTTGCCACCGACGGACTCGTGTTCAAAGTCAACTCTCTGCGGCAGCAGCTCAATCTCGGATTTACGGCCAAATCGCCGCGCTGGGCCATAGCCTATAAATTCGCCGCCGAACGGGCGGTGACACGCCTGAAATTCGTATCGTTCGAGGTAGGGCGTATGGGGATAGTGACACCTGTGGCCAATCTGGAGCCGGTGTTGCTGTCAGGCACGGTTGTGAAGCGTGCATCGCTCCACAACGAGGATATAATCAGCGCTCTCGGCATTCACGATCATGATCTGCTCTATGTGGAGAAAGGTGGTGAGATTATTCCCAAAATCACCGGTGTGGATGAAAACGGGCGTGAACCGGGGGCGGAACCGATACGGTTCGTGTCGCACTGCCCTGCATGCGGCACGCCGCTTGTGCGGGTAGAAGGAGAGGCTGCATGGCAATGTCCCAACAAGTTCGGCTGCGCTCCGCAGATAGCCGGCCGTGTAGAGCATTTCGTTGGGCGCAAAATGATGAATATCGACGGCATAGGGGAAGAGACCGCGCGACAGCTGCTCAACACCGGACTGGTAAGCAACATAGCCGATCTATATGACCTTCAGCCGTCGCAGTTGCTGAGGCTTGACGGATTCGGGCCAAGAAGCGCAGAAAGAGTAATGGAAGGTCTGGAGGCATCGCGGTCAGTGCCCTACGACCGTGTGATCTACGCCCTGTCGATCCCCTTTGTAGGCGACACGGTGGCCAAGAAAGTTGCGAAGGCTTTTCCTGACATAGACATGCTTATGTCGGCTTCGGCCGAACAGCTCGCGGCCGTCAACGACATAGGCCCCAAAATAGCCGAGGGGGTGGTTGAATATTTCGCAAACGAGATGAACCGCTCGATTGTGGAACGGCTGAAAGCCGCCGGACTGCAGATGAGCATGACGGTGGAGAACAGCGAACCTCATTCAGACTGTCTGGCCGGAAAATCGATTGTTATAAGCGGCACATTCAGCCACCATTCGCGTGACGAATACAAGGATCTTATTGAGCGTAACGGGGGCAAAAATGTGGGGTCGATATCTAAAAAGACCGATTTTGTGCTTGCCGGCGAGAATATGGGGCCTTCAAAACGGGAGAAAGCTGCATCGCTCGGCATTCCGCTTCTGTCGGAAGATGAGTTCCTGGCGATGATAGAACCTGCCTGAAAGCCATGTAATGGCGTGCAGGCGGTGACAATAAATGTGTAAGAGACCTGGCCGTGTGTCAAGATTCCGAATCTTTGGCACACGGCTGTTTTTTCTGACGGAATATGCGGTTTACGAGAATGGCGATCGAACCGTCGCCGGTAACATTGCAGGCTGTTCCGAACGAATCCATGGCTATGTAGAGGGCGATCATCAACGCGCAGTCAGCCTCAGAGAAACCGAGCATGGATGTGAAGAGTCCGAGCGCGGCCATAACAGCGCCTCCGGGCACGCCCGGGGCCGCTATTATCGTGATGCCAAGCATGGCAATGAATCCGGAAAACATGGATATATCGTAAGGCATTTGCCGGGCGATCATCAGCGCCAGAGCGCATGAAACAAGCTTAAGGGTGCTTCCGGACATATGGATAGTGGCACATAGCGGAACTGTGAAGCCTGCTATGTCGCGGTCTACCCCCATGCGTATGGTGCGTTCAAGCGTGACGGGAATTGTAGCCGCCGACGACTGGGTGCCAAGCGCGGTGAAATAGGCGGGCATCATGGTGAGGAGAAGCCTGAACGGATTGTGCGAGCGGGGAGAGAACGGGGCCGCAAGGCAATACTGAAACACCAGAACGAAAATATGCAGAAGAAAGATTATCGCGATTATCCGTATGAATGTAGAGAGAATCGATCCGACTTCGCCCGAAACAGTCATGTTTAGAAATATGCCGAAGATGTAGACCGGCAGAAGGGGGATTATGACCCTGGAGATGACCAGATCAATGATGCGGCGGGTGTCGTCCATGACATTTTTTATTGTCACGGCTTTTACGAACGCCACGCCAAGTCCGAACATGAAACTGGCCACAAGAGCCGACATGACCGACATGACCGGGGGGATGGCGACAGTGAAATATGGCGCTATTTCAGGAGCTGACGCCTCGGCCTGCAT
This sequence comes from uncultured Muribaculaceae bacterium, assembly GCA_947177215.1. Taxonomy (GTDB): domain Bacteria; phylum Bacteroidota; class Bacteroidia; order Bacteroidales; family Muribaculaceae; genus UBA7173. The sequence goes on along the minus strand of CAMWTV010000087.1, from coordinate 2,040 downwards.
GTAGCTTTCGGCTGAAATGACCGACGGGAAGCAGATGACACCGGTGAAATAAGCAAGGAAGCCGGCGAAGAGGGTGAAGCCATAGGCCAGCATGGCTGTGACCAGAAGCATTTTTCCGGCCCGCTGCCCGATGTCGGCAATGGCAGGCGCAACAAAACCTATGATTATCAGCGGTATGCAGAAGCCGAGAAACTGGCTGAACACAGCGTTGAAAGTGGCCATGATGCGGGCACACCAGAAGGGGCATACATAACCGGCGGCGATGCCGAGAGCTATGGCGATGAGAATAAGCGGAAGCAGGCCGATGCGCTTTCGCGGAGAGGGTTTCGTGGTGTCCATAACGGAGAGAAAGATCAGAGAGTGAAGAATGTGAGAAAAGCCTTGTGGATGTAGAGGAGGTCGGCCACGGAGGCAGTTTCGCGGCAGGAGTGCATTGCAAGCTGTGGCGCGCCCATGTCGACTCCCCGCATCGGAAGATTGGAGGTCAGAATGTTGCCGAGCGTAGACCCGCCGGCAACGTCGCTGTGATTGACAAAAGTCTGCACAGGAACTCCGGCTTTGTCGCATATCGACCGGAACACGGCAGCCGATTCGGCATCGGTCATGTATTTGCAATTGGCGTTTATCTTTATGACCGGGCCGGCGCCAAGCACGGGGTGATTGGTTGGATCCTGCTTGCTCTCGTAGTTTGGATGTGTGGCATGTCCGTTATCGGCGGAAATCATGAACGATGAAGCCACAGCGCGGGCAAATGTGTCGGCATCGCCACCGAGCGCATTGTTGAGCCGTTCAAGAATTATGCGGAGCACCGGCGATGCGGCGCCCTGTTTGGTGCCGGAACCGGTCTCCTCGTTGTCGAATACCGCTACGACGCGTGTCATCGGGTCTTCGGATCCGGAAGCAAGGCTGTCGACAAGCGCAGTTGCCGCGCAATGTGCCATTTCAAGATCGTCAATGCGCCCGGAGGATATGAATTCGTTCTGTGCCCCGAAAAGGCAGGGAGGTGTGGTGTCGAACAGCGTGAGGTCAAAATCAAGAATCTCTGACGGTTCCACGCCGATTTCATGCGCCACAAGAGAGAGAAGCCACCCTTTGTGCGACTGGCCTTCGGATAGAATGGCTGTGAGCGGCAGCATGTCGCGCTGACGCGACAGCGGGTTGCCGTCGTTTACCGACCGGTTGTAGTGGATTGCCAGATGGGGAATGGTGAGCAGAGGCCGACGGAAATTCACAAGCCGGATTTCGGGATTCAAAAGGCTTTCGGAACGCAGAACAACACGGCCCGAGATTGAAAGAGGACGGTCGAACCATGTGTAAAGAATCGGGCCGCCATAAACCTCGGTATTGAGTTTCAGCTGGTTGCCTGAGCATAGCATCTCGGCATCGGGCTTGATGCGGAATCCGGGGGAATCGGAGTGCGCGCAAACTATCTTGTAGCCGTCGGCCGGCGAACCGGTGCCGGCGACAAATGCGAAAATGGCGGAATTGTTCTGCATCACCATGTAACGTCCGCCCGGCTCTATCTGCCAGGAATCGCGCAGATCGAGCCGGGTGAAACCGGCCTCGGCAAACATCTGCCGGAGATTTTCGGCGGCAAGGAAATTACACGGAGAATCGTTCAGAAACGAGAGAAGGGAGGATGTGAGTGGGTGCATAATCGGGGAGAAATGAAATTTATCTGACCGCCCTGCGCGCAGATCCGAAGGGAGGCTCTTCCATAAGATCAAGCATCTCGCGCGATATGTTGAACACATCGCGTGGACTGACCGGACGCAACGGCTCGAACCAGCGGAACTGGGGCAGGTAATATAAGTTTTTCTTTGCGAGATAAAGCGGTGTCATCGTGCCGGAGGTCTCTGGCCACATTTTCATGCGCTCGATGGTCTGGTTCTTGAAATCGGCCGAGAGGAATGAACTTTCGATATTGGCTATCTTGTTGTAGGTCGAATCGTTTTCCTGCGGAAGCATTATGGCCTGGACGTTTCAGCTTACATCAAGATGGTCGATGGTGCCACGGGAGAATGTGGCATACATCTCCTT
>CAMWTV010000086.1 GCA_947177215.1 uncultured Muribaculaceae bacterium | reverse complement strand
GTGTTGAGCTGGCCTTCGCCGTCAACATTGTCAATCCCGGGGTTCCATGTGTCGTCGTTGCAGGCCGAGAAACCTACTGCGACAGCCAGAAGCGTCAGATATGATAAGAATTTCTTTTTCATGTTTTAAATTTTCTTGCGGAGATTAGTATTCAAGCTCGATATCGTCGACATAGAGCTGCGAGCCGAGATTGATGCCAGATTCTTCGTTAACTTTTTCAACACCGTTGTTATTCAGATACCGGTCGGTGTCGGTCGATTTGAAGATAACTTTTACAGAGGCAGCTTTCGGCATGTTGGGCGAGTAGGCAAGGGCTATGGTTTCCTGCTGGTATGAGTCGGCGGGAATAAGGCTGCGGGTTGCAGTGGCGATTGAATTGCCCGAGGCGTCAAGAACTGAAATTTCAACATAGCCGTTCTCGCCGCTGTTGCGTGCAGTGTATTTGTAGAAGAATTTAAGCGCTGCCGGGCGGGTAGAGAAATCTATGCCATAATTCGCTGTTCCGTTGGCATATGTGCCGACATAAAGTTCCCCGGCAGTAAAGTTGGAAGGATTGTTCCATAGAGCAGCTCTTTTCCATCCGAGTGTGCGTATCAGGGCTGCCTTGCCTGTATGAGCGTCGTCAGTCGGTACTGTTCCGCTGCCACCGCAATAGTTTGCTATAGCAGAAAGGCTTGAATTAGTCAGCACATTGAGTGTAGCCCAGGGTGTCGCACTTTCCCATACGGTATATTTTGTCGCGCCGCTGTTTTTAGAATGGCTTGACCATGTTTCCATGTCGCTGTTGGGAATCTGTGTGGCCTGCTCGGTCGTGAAGCTTACCGGGCGTGTCTTAAGGCCGTTGATTTCGGCTTTCACATAGTTTGTGGCTCCGGCTTTGAGGCCGGCTACGTGGAGATAGGCGCTTTCGGCTACGGCGGCTGTGGCCTCGGTGTAGTTGACTCCGTCGGTTGAAGTGAAGATTTTTGCTCCGCCGAGGGCTGAGGCAACATCCGAGCCGTCGAGCGAGCGCACTTCTACATAGGCGTTTGTGGCGAAGATGTTGTTTTCGCTCACGGCAAGCTCATGTGTGGGCTCAACGCGTTTCACCGTAATCGCGTCGGTCACGATATCGCCGGCCACAACACGGAATGTTATGTCGCTGTCGTTGGCGGGCACTGTCACGTCGGCGCGATAGGTGGCTGCCGCACGGCTTGTGGCTGAGAATTCAACCGGAACGTTGGTGAATGTGCCGCGGTCGTTTTTGATCTGCACCTTGATTTCGTCGGCAGGGTTAGCGCCGTTGTAGTCAAGCGTGAAGCTCAGTATGGCGTCGTCGATGTAAAGCGGATCGATTTCGTTGACTGTAACGTCAAGTTTCTCGATATTCACCGACAGAACCGTTGCGGGCTCGCTGGCTTTCATCAGATTGTCTTTGGCCACGATGGTGAAGGTCGTGGTGTTGTCGGCTGCTGCAAGATGGCCGATATGGGCTATCACGCTGGTGAAGTCGAGCAGAGCCATTTTGCTGTAAGTGCCTTCAAGTCCGGGGAACTCAAGTCCGAGCTCACGGAGTTTGGCCAGTGTTGCGGCGTCGGTCGATGCGAAATCGACTTCGGCAGGCCATCCCTGACGGATCAGCGATGCGCTCTGGGTGGTGAGAACCACTGTTTTCAAACCGCCGGGAGCCATGACTGTGGCGCGGAGCTTGTTTTCGGGAACAGTGCCTTCGATCAGTTCAAGAGCCTCGCCCGAAACGAATCCGGAAGCCGTTACGGTGGGCGCCGGAGCTGTAAGAATCTGGTCGCTGAGGTCGATTTCCACAGTCTGTTCGTCAAGTTCTTCGTAGAAAGTGATTACAAGCGATGCAGAGCCGACCTCGCCGTTGTTCACATCGAAGGTTACAATGTAGTGGTGGCGTGCCTCAGCCGTGAACGAGCAGGGGTTGAGGCGTGCGCTTACTCCGTTCTGTTTCGTTACTGACACGTTGATGTCGACTGTGCCGGGGGTTACATAAACCGCTCGGGTCTCGTCGGCGGCATAGCTGAAAGTGGCGCCTGTCGACGATTTTACTTCGGCAGTATAGTCGGCGAAATACTGTTTTACGGCTTCGCTATACTGCACCGTAACCATGGCGTTGGCCAGGTTGGCGGTAAGGCTTACGGGAGTGGTGCGGTTTTCAAGAACCGTCAGAGCTGTCGATCCGTAATACCATGGCTTCTCAAAGCCTTCGTCAGACGATTGTCCGTAAGAAGCCTCGAAAGTGTAGTCGCCTACCGGAAAATCCTGATTGTTGGGAAATTCGTTGACTCCGAACGAATAAGACTGGCCCGAAGAGTGGGTGAGCTTCAGAATCAGATCGTCGACTCCGATTTCTGTGGGAGCGCCTCCGGCCCTTGACTTGGCTTTTGCGCGTGGAGCTGCTACCTCTTTGTCGAGGTCGACGCTCGGCAAGATGCGGCCTTGACGGCCATCACCTGAGGGATCGAAAGTGTCGCTGCAGGCCGGGAAAATAAGCAGGCCTGAGGCGGCAAAGACCCCAAAGAGCAATTTTTTCATCATCTTTTATTAGTTAAATTACTGATACTTGTCACTGTGTGTAGGTTTTCGGCAATAAGAATTTCATTAGGGCTGTTGCCTGAAAACCGCAATGCTGAAAGTTGTCTTTTTTTTGAAAAAATAAATTTTTTGTGTGATACTATTTTGCGAAAATCGCTACAAACTTACTAAAAATATCTTAAAAGAGTTCCGAAAAAAGCCATAAAAATCGCAATAAGTAGAAAATGCGGCGATATGCCGCGCCAAAAAGGAGAATTATTGCGCAGGTGCGAAATAATTTTTGTATCTTTGCATGCAATAATTCAACCGACAGTATTCAAAGTCTATTATATATGTCATCATTTATTGCAGACAGGGTAAAGATGGACGGTCTCACGTTTGACGATGTTCTTCTGATACCCGCCTATTCCGAGGTGCTTCCGAGAACAGTGGAGCTTAAAACCAAATTTTCGCGCAACATCACGCTTAATGTCCCTCTGGTTTCAGCCGCCATGGATACGGTGACCGAGGCCAAAATGGCTATCGCCATAGCCCGCGAGGGGGGTATAGGGGTGATTCACAAAAACATGTCGATCGAGGAGCAGGCCCGTCAGGTGCATGCGGTCAAACGTGCTGAAAACGGTATGATCTATGACCCTGTGACCATTCTGCGTGGCAGCACTGTCAGCGATGCGCTCAAGATGATGGAAGAGTATCATATCGGTGGAATTCCTGTGGTTGACGAGCAGAACTATCTTGTGGGCATTGTCACCAACCGAGATCTCCGTTTCGAGCGTGATCTCAACCGCAAGGTAGATGAAGTGATGACTTCCGAAAACATTATCACCACATCGCAGTCGACCAACCTGGAGGAGGCGGCTGAAATTCTGCAGAACCACAAGATTGAAAAGCTGCCGGTTGTAGACAAGGAGGGGCATCTTATCGGACTTGTGACATATAAGGATATCACCAAGGCCAAAGACAAACCGCATGCCTGCAAGGATAAGCTCGGACGCCTGCGCGTGGCTGCCGGAGTGGGCGTTACCGCCGATTCGATGGATCGTGTCGACGCTCTTGTTGCCGCCGGAGCCGATGCCATTGTTATCGACACTGCCCATGGCCATTCGAAGGGTGTGGTAGGGGTGCTCCGCGCAGTCAAGGAGAAATATCCCGAAATAGATGTGGTTGTTGGTAATATCGCTACCGGAGATGCCGCCCGTTATCTGGTGGAGAACGGTGCCGACGGTGTGAAGGTTGGTATCGGCCCCGGCTCGATCTGCACCACCCGCATTATCGCCGGAGTGGGAGTGCCCCAGCTTTCGGCTGTGTATGATGTTGCCAAGGCTCTGGAGGGCACGGGTGTGCCTTTGATTGCCGACGGAGGTATCCGCTACAGCGGCGATATCGTGAAGGCTCTTGCCGCCGGCGGATGCAGCGTGATGCTCGGCGGAATGCTTGCCGGAGTCGAGGAGTCGCCCGGTGACACGATAATCTACAACGGACGTAAATATAAATCATATCGTGGCATGGGCTCGCTGGAGGCTATGGAGAAGGGCTCGAAAGACCGCTATTTCCAGGCTGGAGAAACCGATGCGAAGAAGCTTGTGCCAGAGGGCATCGCTGCCCGCGTGCCTTACAAAGGATCGCTTTATGAGGTTGTGTATCAGATGCTCGGCGGTCTGCGCGCTGGTATGGGATATTGCGGCGCGAAAGATATCGATGCCCTGCATAAGGCTCAGTTTACGCGCATAACCAATGCCGGAGTTGCCGAGAGCCATCCGCATGATGTGGCCATAACAAGCGAGGCGCCGAATTACAGCGCATCGTCAAGATAAGACGGGACGGATCGTCAGATCCGATGCCAGTCAGCTATTTGCATGCAACGCCTTGTGTCGGAGAAACGGCACAAGGCGTTGTCTGCAAATTGTTGTCGAGGTCGGAAAGGGGAGGGTGGAATAATTTTGTAGCGGAGATAATAAACGGTGAATTCCGGCGTTATATTCATAGTGTATTTTTTGCATTAGCATATAACATAAAGGATTTAAAACTTTTTAAGCATAAACCACTCATGAAAAAAGGACTTTTGTCGCTTGCGTTGGCGGTGACCTCGGTTGCGATGGTTCAGGGCAAAGGCTCTAAAGATCCCGAACTGATGACTATCAATGGCAAAGGGGTGCCCCTAAGCGAGTTTGAGTATCTGTATCATAAAAACAACAGCCAGCAGCTCACGCCTCAGTCGATTGATGAGTATCTCGAAATGTTTGTGACTTACAAACAGAAGGTTGCCGACGCCGAGTCGGAGGGAATAGACAGTACCGAGGCTTTCAAGAACGAGTTCGACGGTTACCGCAAGGAGCTCGCCGAACCATATCTGCGCAACAAGGCGATGGAAGACAGTCTGCTTCATGTGGTTTACTCGCATCTGCTTGAGGATGTGGATGTGAGCCATCTGATGCTTGCCAGCAAAGGCCCCGGAGTCGATGCTCCGGCACAGAAGCATATGCTTGACTCTCTGCGCACTGCGATTCTCAATGGTGCCGATTTCGCGGAGGTTGCAAAAAGATATTCGATTGACCGCGCCGCGCAGAACAACGGCGGCCATATGGGCTGGATTCCTGTGGGGCGTCTGCCTTACACATTCGAGGATGCGGCCTACAACACGCCTGTGGGTGAAATCTCGCCTGTGATCGAGACTCCGTTCGGCTATCATATTGTAAAAGTCGAGAACCGCCGTCCGGCCAGAGGTCAGGTGATGGTGGAGCATATTCTGAAACTTACCCAGGGTCTCAACGAGGAGGATGCCGCCAGGAAGAAGGCGCAGATCGACTCGATCTACACTCTTGTTGCCTCAGGCGCGGACTTTGAGGAGGTTGCCAAAAAAGAATCGGAAGATCCGGGTTCGCAGCGCAACGGCGGCAAGATGAACTGGTTCGGTGCCGGGCAGATGGTTCCGGAGTTTGAAGAAACTTCGTTCAGCCTGAGCAACGGCGAGATCTCCAAACCGTTTAAAACAGCTTACGGCTATCACATTGTGAAGCGTCTTGACTGGAAGCCTGTCGATTCGTATGAGACTATGGAGCCGATGATAAAGAATGTGATTCAGCGCGACGAGCGTGCGCAACTTCCCCGCAAACGTAAAATCGCCGAGCTGCGCTCTAAATTCAAGGTGCGTAAAAATGCAGAGGCGATAGCTTCGATAAAGGATGAGATTGTTAAGGCCGGCGGTCTTGACAGCGCTCTGATGGAGAAATATATTTCAGACAACAAGACTGTTGCCACTATCGGAAAGACACAGGTGCTGCTTTCAGAGGTGGTTTCGGAAATCGCGTCTCCGCTTGCCGGCAGTGCAGAGCAGCAGGCCGATCAGTTTGAAGAGCGTGTTGAGCGCTCGATCGACGATATCGTGACTGAGAAAGAGCGTCAGGATCTTGCCGCAAACAACGCCGATTACAGGAATCTGCTTAACGAATATCGCGACGGGATGCTTCTGTTCGAGGTTTCTGACCGCAAGGTGTGGTCGAAGGCCAAGCAGGACAAGGAGGGTCTGGAGAACTATTTCAGAGCACATCGCGACAAATACAAGTGGGACAAGCCCCGGTTCAAATCGTATGTTGTGTTTGCAACCAGCGACTCGATCATGCAGCTTGCAAAGGATTTCCTGAATTCATCGAATATTCCTGATGATTCGCTGTCGGTTGATCTGCGCAAGAAGTTTGGAAAAGAGATCAAGATAGAGAAAGTTATAGCCGCCCAGGGTGAGAACAATATCACGGATTATCTCGGCTTCGGTGCGGAAAAGCCTGAGGCGAAAGGGAAGTGGGCGTTCTATTTCCCCTATCGCAACAAGGTGCTTGACGCGCCTGAGGAGGCTGCCGATGTGCGCGGTGCCGTGACAGGCGATTATCAGAGCGAGCTTGAGACGGAATGGGTGGCTGTGCTCAAACAGAAATATCCGGCCCGAATCAATAAGAAAGTTTTGAAAAAAGCCAAATAACATAGATATTTAGAATGGTATTGACTGTTGCCATCGCTTCATTGAGAACCGAAGCGATGGCGACAGTTTTTTTGTGGAGATGACAGAATGAGCCGTCAGGATAGGGGCTATAGCGCATCAGGGATAGGAGGGTCTGGAAATTCTGTTGAAAATTATGACGGGAGATTGCGGATCGGTGAAAAATTGCTATCTTTGCATTGAACTTATCAAAACGGAAAGCAGATGAATCCCAACAGCCTGGTTTCGATAGATGACCTCTCGAAGGAGCAGATAATAGAGCTTCTGGAGACGGCACGATATTTTGAAGAGCATCCCAACCATAAAATCCTTGACGGGAAGGTGGTTGCGACGCTCTTTTTTGAACCCTCAACCCGAACACGCCTGAGTTTTGAAACGGCAGTCAACCGCCTCGGAGGCCGTGTTATCGGATTCTCGGATGCGTCAACCACCTCGTCGTCGAAAGGGGAGACCCTCAAAGACACGATAAAGATGGTGAGCAATTATGTGGATCTGATTATCATGCGCCATTTTCTGGAAGGGGCGGCCAGATATGCCACCGAGGTTACGGAAGTACCTGTGATAAATGCCGGTGACGGGGCCAACCAGCACCCGTCGCAGACGATGCTTGATCTTTATTCGATTCTGAAAACACAGGGAACTCTTGAGAACCTCACCATAACGATGGTGGGTGACCTGAAATATGGACGCACGGTGCACTCGCTGCTTATGGCGATGAAATATTTTAATCCGACGTTCCGTTTCGTGGCCTGTGACGAACTGAAGATGCCTCGTGAATATGTGGAATTCTGCAAGAAGCAGGGTATAGCTTTCGAGGAGCATTCTGATTTCTCGCGGGAGGTGATCGACTCGAGCGACATAATATATATGACACGTGTGCAGCGTGAGCGCTTTTCCGACATAATGGAATATGAGAAGGTCAAGGATCTGTATACGCTTCACAACGCGATGCTTGACACTTCGAAGGAAAACCTCAGGATTCTCCATCCGCTTCCACGTGTGAACGAGATAAGTCAGGATGTCGACGACAATCCGAAAGCGTATTATTTTGACCAGGCGCGCAACGGCCTCTATGCCCGTCAGGCTCTCATATGCCGCGCTCTCGGCATAACCCCTGAAAAATAACCTAACTATGGCGACAGATAAAAGAGAACTCGCGGTGGCCGCGCTCAAAAGCGGCACGGTGATTGACCATATACCTTCAGAGGCGCTGTTCAAGTGTGTGAAGATTCTGGGTGTGGAGAAGATGCCTCAGAAACTGACGATAGGAAACAATCTTGACAGCGCACGTCTCGGCACCAAAGGGATAATAAAGGTGGCCGACACCTTCTTTCCGGAGGCTACGCTTAACCGTATCGCCCTGATTGCGCCGACTGCGGTGGTGAACACGATACGCGACTATGAAGTGGTGGAGAAGCGCCGGGTGGAGCTTCCGGCGGTGATAAGAGGCATTGTGAGATGTGACAATCCGAAGTGCATCACCAACAATGAGCCTATGGCTACGGTGTTTTATGTGACCGAGGACGGTGAACATATCCGTTGCCGATACTGCAACCATACAGTGGCCAACGACAAGGCAAATATCCTTTGAGTTGCTAACCAGATGACAGATTCCAGACAATGAAAAGATCAATGCGTCCCGGCACGATGATTTCACCTTTACCGGCAATTATCGTGAGTTGTGGCGATTCGGTGGAGAATTCAAATCTGATTACTGTGGCCTGGGTGGGAACGATATGTTCCGATCCGGCCATGTGTTATATATCGGTGCGTCCGTCGCGGCATTCCTATGGTTTGATCAAGGAGAATATGCAGTTCACTCTCAATCTGACAACCGCGGCGATGGCACGGGCCACTGACTGGATAGGTGTGAAATCGGGGAGGGATTTCGACAAATGGAAGGAGACAGGTCTCACACCGGTGAAAGGTGAGGCTGTTGAGTGTCCGTATATAGCTGAATCGCCGGTGTGCATTGAATGCAGGGTGAAGACAGTGTTGCCTCTCGGCTCTCACGACATGTTTATTGCCGAGGTTGTGAAT
>CAMWTV010000085.1 GCA_947177215.1 uncultured Muribaculaceae bacterium | reverse complement strand
ATAATATAAAGCCTCATAGATAACCATGTGCGTAATAATTTTGACGACTTACTTAGTGGTTTTAGATTTAAGTAAGTGTTCAAATTTAATTTATACCAAATGTCAGCTTGTTTTTTGCCGCAGTCTGTATAAAAGATGCACGTTCATTTGCTATCGGTTAAATTTGAACTCTGACTTACTTATGCAAAAGTAACACATCTGTCAAGTTTATGCAAGTCTTTAAAATCCCGAAAAAATTACCGTCAGTCGTATTTGGCAATTTGTCAGATGGTTAACAGCGAGTTAGCGCGTGTGATGGCGTTTATGCCTCACATCGTGAATTTTGCCACAGGATAGTGCTTGCCGTCAATCGCGACCAATATCCTCAATTTATAGCGCCCTTTGGCTTGCTGCTCATATCTCTTCAGCTCCTCATTCTGACTGTTTCTGTTTTCGTCGGCCACGTCATCCTGCCCCCTATCGGATCCCTTAAGCAACTCAAAAAGCTGTTCGCAGCGTCTGAATGCCGATTCATCCTCCGCATAGCCTGTCAGCATATAGCGGGCAAAGAAATAGTAGTAGAACGGATAGCTCATAACAACCGTTCTTATCCCGTGTTCTGCGTAATCTTCGACTGTCACATGGCCGTTGGCGCCTATAACCTGATAAAAATCATAATCCGCGTCACCATGCTCAACCTTGAAGTCGATGCAGGCGTCGGGAAGCGCTTTTTCAAGCGTGCTCGTAACGGTAAAATGCCAGTGGAAATCATCATATATGGCTCCGACCGATACATTGTCGGCTATCAGATCTTCCGTGCTTACATCATTTCCCGGCTGCGAGCCTCCGGTGTTGCCGCTTCCGGAGTTTCCGCCATTGTTGCCATTTCCTCCGTTCTCTTCCCGTGTTGTTTTCCTGAGAGTATATGCCACAATCTCCTCGTCATAGCGTATCAGCATCTCTCTACTGTCAATCAACAGCACCTCAAATCCCGATTCCGTGCCTTCTGCCACATGGACAAGTGAAACTCGTTTGCCTCTCACGGCATATGTTATCTCCCTTTCCCGGCCTGTGCCTCCGGCATTTCCCCTTACTCCGAATTCCACCCCTTTGCCGTTGTTGCTGAATTCATATCCCCACACAATCTCTCCGGCATCCGCGTTACCGCATTCCCATCTCCCTTCAATCAACCCCTTAAGCTCCTCAGCCTCCTCCCTCATTGTTTTGGTCTGCTGATCATCTCCGCATCCGGTTGCCACAAAAGCCGTAATAGCAACGGCTACCAACGCTATCAGGGCCTTCATTAATCTCTTAGCCCCTCTCTTTCTCCAGATCTTCGCCGGCACGGTTATAATTTTCATGGTTTGTTATTGTATCGTAAACATGCTCTAATGCGCTAATTTACGAAAATTTTACGTAACGGCATAAGCTCAGTTTTTCGTCACTTCGGAAAATTGGGAAATTGTAGAAATATCACCGGAAACATTTATCAGCCTTTATGTCCGGTATCTTCTGATGATTCTATATTTTCATTAATCTGTTTAATCATCGCCAATATGTCTTGTCATTTGAATCAGGCAATCATAATTTATCAAGTTGACCTTTATTTTAGGACAAAGATGTTGTTGTTTGTCCTAAAATAAAGGTCAGTGGGCTATGTTAAAAAAATCCTTTAAAATCGGATAGAGACGTTCATGCACGTGTTTACGCCGGTTTCGTCATCAGATTGTGGTTGTGATCGGGTAGGGCACTGCCTCTCTCCGACCGCATATCGGCTGTGCGTAAGCCCCATATATCAGGATTTGCCTCGACTTATGTTTCAATCATGTGTCACAAAAAGTAGTAGAAATAAATTCGGGGGGGCAAAATTGGGGGGGAGGAAAAAGAAAAGTCCTGAATATCTGATTTCTCAAATATTCAGGACTTTTCAAGGTGTCCGAAATGAGACTCGAACTCACACGACCCAACGGTCACTACCCCCTCAAAGTAGCGCGTCTACCAATTCCGCCATCCGGACATTTAAAATCTCGCCTTTTACAATTTCCGAGAAACTTCATCAAGGGGGGGATGAGCTTCTAAACTGACCTTTACAGATCAACTTCTGTCGGAAACGCTGCTGAAGCACGCGATATTTCGATAATGATTAGTTCTGAGCGAAAAACGGGACTCGAACCCGCGACCCCGACCTTGGCAAGGTCGTGCTCTACCAACTGAGCTATTTTCGCATGCTTTTCAGTCTTTTGCAACCGCGTTGGTATCTCTCGTGATACCCCGTTTTCCCGTTTGCGTTGCAAAGGTAGGCATTATTTTTGAATTGGCAAGGGGTTTGACCATTTTTTTTCAAAAAATATGCGTTTTTTGCCTCAGAAGCCATTTTTCGACCAAACTGCATCGCTTTTATTTTGTTCTTATGGGGCGTTTTTCTACATTTGTAGACTAACCTACATAAATTAAAACCATCAAAAACTACAATCAGACCCTATGGCAAATGTAAAACCGTTCAAGGGGATCCGTCCCCCCAAAGAGTTTATCGAAGAGGTAGCCTCGCGTCCATACGATGTGCTTAATTCCGATGAGGCCCGACGCGAAGCCGATGGCAATCCGAAATCGCTATATCATATTATAAAGCCTGAAATCGATTTTGAACCGGGCACCGACGAGCACGATCCCAAGGTCTATGACAAGGCTGTTGAGAATTTCAAGGCATTCCGCAACAATGGCTGGCTTGTGCAGGACGACCGCGAGCACTATTACATCTATGCGCAGACAATGGACGGCCGCACCCAGTATGGCATTGTCATTGCCGCCGATGTCAGGGATTATGTCAACGGAGTCATAAAAAAACATGAACTTACCCGCCGCGACAAGGAAGACGACCGCATGAAGCATGTCAAAATCAATAATGCAAACATCGAGCCGGTGTTTTTCGCGTTCCCGGATAATGACGTTCTCGAAGAGGTGATAAAAACTGTTACTGCCGGCGAACCTGAATATGATTTCGTTGCACCCGACGGTTTCGGTCACCATTTCTGGGTGGTCGACAACGATGACCTCGCCGCCACCATTACCCGTGAGTTTGAGAAAATGCCTCATCTCTATATTGCCGACGGCCATCACCGTTCAGCAGCAGCAGCCCGAGTGGGCCTTGAAAAAGCCGAGTCCGACGCGAATCATTCCGGCGACGAAGAATACAATTATTTCCTGGCTGTGGCCTTCCCCGCATCGCATCTGCGCATTATCGACTATAACCGCGTGGTGCGCGATCTCAACGGACTCACACCGGCCGAGTTCCTTTCAGCCCTTGAAAAAGATTTCGTTGTCGAGGAGAAGGGTAGTGAGATATACCGCCCGGCCGCTCTCCACAATTTTTCGCTATATCTCGATGGGCGATGGTATTCTCTCACTCCCCGCGAAGGCCGTTACAACGATAACGACCCCATCGGAGTGCTTGACGTAACCATCTCTTCCGATCTGATTCTCCGCGATATTCTGGGCATTACCGACCTCCGTTCCGACAAACGTATAGATTTTGTAGGAGGAATCCGCGGATTGGGCGAGCTCCAGGCGCGTGTCGATTCAGGCGAAATGGCCATGGCTCTCGCTCTTTATCCTGTTTCAATGAAACAGCTCATGGATATTGCCGACACAGGCAATATAATGCCGCCGAAAACCACATGGTTCGAGCCTAAGCTCAGATCGGGTCTCGTTATCCATGAACTCCTGTAAGCCGTTGTCCGTCTGGCTATAAATATAAAACAGGGCCTTGTGTCGAAATCCTGACACAAGGCCCTGTTTTATAACTGTGGCGAGAGTATTAGTTCTCTGCTGCCACCGCTTCAGATTCCATTATTTCAGCCTGAGGCTGTTCGATATTGGGCAGTTCGAGGCCAAGACCCTTCTTGCGGTCGATGACTTTGAGCACGAGGCCGAGCACAAGAGCGGCCACACCGAGGCTGGCGAGCATCACCAGCGGCCAGGTGTAGTTATAGCTTACAGCCGCCACTTCGGGCGTCATTGTGCCGTTTGCAAGATCCTGCGCTATCTGCGGGTTGGTGCTGTCGAGCACTTTGCCGATAAGCAGCGGGAAAAGCCACAGACCGATATTCTGGATCCAGAAGATCAGCGCATAGGCCGAACCGATGATTTTTGCATCTACCAGCTTCGGAACACTCGGCCAGAGCGACGCAGGCACAAGCGAGAACGAGGCTCCCAGAACAAGGATGGTCAGATAGGCCACACACACGCCTGCTATGTCGCTCCCTTTGAACATGGGCAGAACGAACGCGAATGTAAGGTGGCAGGCAATCAGCAGCACTGAACCGAGCACAAGCATCGATGCCGCTTTACCCTTGTAGTCGACATATTTGCCAAGAATAGGCGTGATTCCCACGGCAAGCAGAGGGAAGACGGCGAATATCGCTGCCGCCGACTGGCGTTTGTAACCCATGAAGCAATAGGCCACAAGAGCTACAATGGCCAGTGTCAGGGTGATATATCTTACCGCCTTGTTTTTTGAGAAGTTGCTTGCGAATGCAGCTGCGGCAACCACTATCATGATGACATACTGGATAACTGTAACCGTGTCAGACGCCCAGAACGAATCATCGCCCGGTGCAGTGAGCGACAGATTGCACTGCAGCATGTTGACGGCATATTTCTGGAAGGGGAAAATTGCCGAGTAGTAAAGCACACACAGAAGCGCCACCAGCCAGAAACCACTGCTGGTCAAGATTTTGCCCAGGTCTTTCAGCTGGAAAGGGTCATCTTTCTCTTCCTCCATATGGGTCTGCTCGTCAAGCTTCCTGTCCATGAAGAAATAAACGATAAACATGATAAGGGCTATCATGAGCAGCACCACGCCGAAAGCAACCGAACGGGCAACGCTCACATGGCCGCCAAGTTCGGCAAACATCGGCGAGAAGATCATACAGGTGGCAACACCCAGACGGGCAAGCGCCATCTCCGATCCCATGGCAAGCGCCATCTCGCGCCCTTTGAACCACTTCACAATGCCGCGGCTTACTGTGATGCCGGCCATCTCGACTCCACAGCCGAAAATCATGAATCCCACAGCCGAGAATTTGGCCGATGCCGGCATCCCCTCATAGAAGGGCGATATGCCGAGCTCGTCGAACACAGGAATGTAATTCAGATGGGTCGTAAACCACACGTCGAGCGAGCTGCCCAGAAACGCATTGGTGAGGGCATACCAGTTGATGGTTGCTCCCACAAGCATCACCGCGCCTGAAAGAAGCGCCGTGAATCTGACTCCCATTTTGTCGAGAATGATTCCCGCGAAAATAAGGAAAAATATAAACACATTCAGAAATGTTTCTGACCCCTGCATGGTTCCGAATGCCGTTGAATCCCATCCGCGGGTCGACTGCAGAAGGTCTTTGATCGGCGACAGGATGTCCATGAAAATGTAGGAGCAGAACATGGCGAAAGCCAGCAGGCCGAGAGCCGTCCAACGCGCCCAGGCCTTGTCGTTCAGATTCCCTTTCACTACTTTTGTCATTGCATAAAATGTTGTAAGGTGTTTGTAATTATGGTTTGTTTGTTCATTCGATGCTGTCTGTAAGAGCCTTTCTGACAACAAAAGTAGACAAAAATGGCGCTATTTGAAAATTTAATAGCTATTTTTGTGCCATGAATAACGAATCACGACCCTATACATTCGACCGAGTGGTGCGTCTGGTCATCGCCGTTATCATCACGGCTGCCATTCTCTGGCTCATCAACGCGCTGAAAGATGTGTTGCTTCCGTTTCTTGTGGCCTGTCTTATCGCCTATATGTTCGAGCCTTTTGTGCAGTATAACCGTCAGCTGCTGCGCCTGAAAGGTCGCATAGTTGCGATTTTTGTCACACTTTTCGAAGCTGCGATCCTTTTCGGAATCGGTTGTTACTGGGTTGTCCCCGATATTCTTGATGAAATGCACCAGATGTCGCATATGTTCGACAAATACAAGTCGACTACGCTCGACATCAGCTATTTTCCCGACTGGCTTCACGATTTCATAAAGCGCAACATCGATTTCGATCTGATCTCGAAGAAACTGATGAACCAGAATGCCGACGGCATTGTCGACAAGATAATGGCCCTTATACACGGCGGCCTGAATGTGGTGCTCGGCATTGTGGGGTGGCTCATCGTGTTCCTCTATGTTATTTTCATCATGCTTGACTATGACCGACTGATGCGGGGCTTCAAACTCATGGTGCCCCCGCGTTTCCGCAGAGTAACATACAAGATTGGCCGTGACGTTAAAGACTCCATGAACCATTATTTCCGTGGGCAGGCTCTAATCTCATGCTGTGTGTCGGTTATCTATTGTGCCGGATTCGCAATGGCCGGTCTCCCGCTGGCGGTCATCATCGGCCTCGGCACAGCGGTTCTGTTCATGATTCCCTATTGTCAATACATATCCCTCATTCCGGTAACCATTCTCTGTCTGGTCGACACCGCCAGCAACGGGGGTAGCTTCTGGACAATGTGGTGGGAGTGTATCGCCACTTTTGCCGCCGTACAGGTGGTTGGCGATCTCATTCTGACTCCTCGCATAATGGGGAAAGCCATGGGGCTGAATCCTGCCATAATCCTGCTGTCGCTCTCTATATGGGGCTCTCTTCTCGGTTTCATAGGCATGATCATCGCGCTGCCGCTCACCACGCTTCTGCTCTCATATTATGAGCAATATGTGATAATGCGCAACAACAACGAGCCTCCGGCACAGCGGCGCAAGGAAGTCGAAGAGATCGAGGCTATGGCCGACAACCCCTTCTCTTCCGAATAAAACTGTCAGCATCCCGCCGTCCCCCCCCACTGCGTAAACAAACAACAGCACCCCAAAAGTTTTGTTCCTTACTTTTGGGGTGCTGTTCAGTATGCTTTTGTTGGAAAAATGCGTGCACGTGAATTGGTGATGTCTGAGTAGGGTGCAAAAAAAAATTGATTGTCTCCCGACAACCAATCTTAGTTAACCTTAAATCTAATACCATGAAAAACACGTTGCAAAGTTAATGGCTTTGATGGGATTTGTCAAGAGCTGAGAGCAAAAAAATGTGTTGTTTAACAATATTTTGCAACAAATGCCCCTCATTAAGGATTTGTTAAAGCAATTTGAGCCTGAAATAAGCGCCCGGCTGGCAAAACGACAGCCGGGCGCTATATATTTCGGGATGTATCCGGTCAGTTTATTTCACGCTGACAGGGACAGTTGCTTTTATGTCGCGCGACGAGAATCCCAGCGATATGGTGTGGTCGCCGCCCTCAATGGTGAAATCATGGATCTCAGGGCTGTAATAGGAGAACGCTTCGCGTGGAAGATTCATGGTAACCGTAGTGCTTTCTCCAGGGGCAAGCGCAACTTTCTTGAACTGCTTCAGTTCTCTGGCAGGGCGCTCCACAGCGCTTTCAGGCTTTCCGGTGTAAGCCTGGATAACCTGTGAGCCGGCGCGGCGTCCGGTGTTTGTGAGCCGGCAGCTTACGTTGAACGATCCGTCGGGCTGCTGGGCTGAGGCTTTTATGTCAGACAGGCGGAATGTGGTATAGCTGAGTCCGTGGCCGAACGGATACTGCACGGCTGTGTTGTTGCGGTCGTAACCGCGGTATCCGATAAAGATCCCCTCGTCATATGCCACATGGCGGTCGCCGTCGGTGTCATGATATGAGTTGTAGGCGGGATTGTCGGCCCACTGTTTCTCGAACGTCATCGGAAGTTTGCCTGACGGGTTTACATTGCCGAAAACAACATCGGCAAGAGCTGTTCCACCTTCCTGGCCGGCATACCATGCCCAGAGCAATCCTTTCACATTTGGTTCCCATTGCTGCATCTCCACATTGCCGCCGCCGTTTACAACGGCTATGATCGGAGTGCGGCAACCTGCCAGCTCTTTCATCAGCTGACTGTCGGAGGCGGGCAACTCGAAAGTGCGGTCGCTGCCCTCGGCTTCTGTGTCGGCGTCATGTCCGATGCAGGCTATCACAACATCTGCTGCATTGAGTTTCTTTATCATCTCATTCGATTTAGAGCCCTCCATCGCCCATTCGAATTTAACCCCTGCGCCGCCACCTTTCTGGAAATACTCAATCTCGATGGGGTAGCTCTTTCCTGCCTCAAGATGGCGTGTAACACTCTTGGTGCGGAAGGCGCCCTCGTTCCAGTCGTCCAGCAGCGTTGCTCCGTCCAATTTCAGCCGGTAGCCGTCGTCGCCGCCGAGGGTGAACGTGTAGTCGCCGGTCATGTCAGGACATACGGAGGCTTTCCATCTCACCGAATATTTTTCGTTAGGCATTCCGTCTATCCCTGTGCCGCCTGTCCACGAATAGCTGATATGTTTTTCAGCCGCTGTGTGGTGTGGGGCGCCGGTGAGATCCATGTTCTTGTAATATGAGGCATTGAATCCCTGACGGCTTTTGGTCTCGTCTGTGAAAATTATCGCCGGCATGAAGTCCAGCCGGTCAACATATTCCACTTCCGCGCCATGCTTTTTAGCCTCGGCGGTCAGTCCCGAAAGGAAATCCACATAGTGGAACGGATCGACTTTTCCGCTGCCTCCGCCATATATATATCCTTTTGCATTCTTTCCTACCACGGCGATACGC
>CAMWTV010000084.1 GCA_947177215.1 uncultured Muribaculaceae bacterium | reverse complement strand
CCCGGCATGGCTCTGGTTGCCGCCGGCCCCCTGCTCTTATCCCTGTGCTTTATTAAACCCTTATTGCGGGGGGGTCGCATATGCGACACACCGCTGTTTTTTTGCGGCGTATCAGGGGTGTTGCCTATATGAAAGTTTAATTGTATATTTGCGGGAGCAGACCGCATAGCGGGAGCCTTGTCAGGTGCGGCGCAGGGGTAGAGCAACAACGTCGGTCTTATCGACGTGTGCAGACTAACGGTATAATGGCCAGCCTGTCATGTAGAGGATTCCGCCTATTGCCCGGAAGTAGGCCATGGCTTGATTTTTGACCTAAATCTTAATTCAAGAAACAGAATTGCCTTTTTCACCTTAAGACCGATTTTGTTTATATTATCATAAAACACAATGTTGAGGAATTTACTATTAACTATTGCGTTGCTGTCGGGCGTGTCGGCAGCACACGGCCAGTCTGTTGACCTGGATGTGGAGGTGCTGCCCGGAGAACTCAAGTCAAAGATTTCAGGGAGCGGTTTTGAACGCATCGACAATCTGAAAATTTCAGGAACGCTAAATGGTGATGACTGGATGTATCTTACGCAGGGTAGCGGCCTGATCGCTTCTGTAGCAAAAGTCGATGTAAGCGATGTGGATTTTGTGCTTGACGGGTCGATATACCGCAATGTCAGTTTCGATTCGGGCAGTATGGGGGTGCAGGTTTTAACAGAATACCGGTTCTGGCCCAGGGACTCGGTGTCGACCGATTATACGCTTGATGGCGGACGCACAACCTATTGGGGGAGGAGTCTTGCCGGTGGATTCCAGAATACTGAATTTTCGGAGGTGGCTCTTCCGGCAACCCTTCCGGCTTTGGGTGCAAATATATTTCGGGGAGCCAAAAAGCTTTCAATGGTAACATTCGGCGGATCGGAAAACTGCGTAGGGGGATATGCGTTTTATGACTGCGAGAGCCTTACAGATATCAAGTTGCCTGAATCGGTCGAAACGATTGAAGAGTATGCGTTCAGCAATACGGCTCTTGTCAGGGTGGATATAGGCAATGTGGTGAATGTAGGAGCGGCCTTGTTCGAGGGGATCGAGACGCTGAAGAACGTGGACTTCGGGAATGGTCTTGAAGAGATTCCGATAAGCATGTTCGAGAAGTGCATTTCGCTTGAAAGTGTAGGTTTGCCGGAAACACTCAAAAGGATCGGCGACAGAGCGTTCTTTGGGACGGCACTGCAGGCAGTAGATCTTCCGCAGGGGCTTGAATCGATAGGAGAGATGGCGTTCGGCTGCAGCAATCTCGAGACTATTGAGATTCCGGAGTCAGTGTCGTCGATAGGTGGCGACGCATTTTATAAGACGCCTTTTGAAAAAACGCTTGTTGCAGACAATGGGGTGGTATATGTGGGAAATGTGGCTTATAAGGTGAATGACAGCGAAACAACGGAAATAGTGTTTCGCAACGGAACGAAAGGGTTATCGTCGGGACTATGCTCTTATTTCGACAGGCTCGAACGGGTTGTTTTGCCCGAAGGGCTGACTGACATTGGTAATGCGGCTTTCTATTGCTGTAATATTTCTGAGCCGATATTGCCAAACTCTGTAAGAAATATCGGTGATGAAGCTTTTGCAGGGAATCAGATCAAGACCTTGAGATTGCCTGATTCGCTTAGACGCATCGGTAAAAAGTGCTTTTCATATAACCCGCTCACATCGGTTACTATTCCGGAGAATGTGGTCTATCTCGGCGGTGAATCATTCGGGCATAATTCCAGGCTGGTCTCGATAGAGTATAATGCCGTGGCAGCATCCACAACAGATGTGTATGGAAATGCAGAAGATCCTTTCTGGCAATCGTCGGCCGACAGGATAACATTCGGGAAGAATGTGAGGATAATTCCTGACAGGCTGTTCCGCGGCATGACCGGCTGCAATGCAGCTGTGGCCGAGCTGCCTGAAGGGCTTGAACGGATAGGAGAAATGGCGTTCTGCGGAATGGGGAGTGTTACAGATATTAATTTGCCGGAGAGTCTCCGTTATATCGGCGACTATGCTTTCTCAGAGACTTCATTGAAGAAGATTGTGCTTGGAGAGGCAATTGAGTATGTGGGTAACGAGGCTTTTGGCGACATCAGAACCATGGAATGTGTCGAATACAATTGCGTGGCGGCGAAGTCGGCACACTACACATATGTGTCACAGTTGGGCCCTGTTGAGGTGTGGGGAAAACCTTTCAAGGGGACAACTGCATCAAGTGTGACTTTCGGTGACAAAGTTGCCGATATTCCTGCCAGTTTTTTCGAAGACAGCCGGTTTGATTGTGAGATATGGCTGCCTGACGGGGTCGCGTTGGGGAAATACGCATTCTATCAGTCAGGAATAGCCGGAATACGTCTGCCGGCTGATATGACTGAGATTCCGGAGGGCCTGTGTGGATTTTGCGATAATCTGTCGTCGGTGATATTTCCGGAGGATGCTGAGAGAATAGATAAATATGCTTTCGACGTGTGCCGGAGCCTGAGTGTGTCAGAGTTGCCGAAATCGTTGCGCAGCATAGGTGAAAGAGCCTTTCTTGAGGTCAGATTTGATTCGGATCTGATTCTTCCGCCTTATCTTGAAACAATAGGAGACAGAGCTTTTATGAATTCGTCGTGGACAGCCATCCAAAATATTTTCATTCCCGAGACAGTGAGGGAGATCGGAAATGGGGCTCTGTTGATCGACGCGTCAAGTTTCAGGCATGGAGTGAGGGTGAAAACGATGGGTGAGACTGTGCCGACGTGTGAGAACGGAAATCCGTTTGACTATAACTGGCAGTGTGAGCGTAACAAGTACTGGACTCTGATAGCTCCGGAAAAGTCGTTGAAAGAGTATGCTTCGGCCGAGGGGTGGCGAAATTTCGAGACAACTATAGCGAATGGATCAATGACGCTTGAGGCGGGGAAACTATTCAGCGTGGAGATATCGGAGTGCCGCGATGACGCTTATTGCCAGGGGAACGTCATAGACCATGTGTATTACAGTTTAAACTATCCTTCGATGAGTGGTGACGCTGCTCTCGGGCGGATAGATGAAACGGTGATGGATAAAATATCCGGAATGAAGATTGGCAATTATGATCTTTATCATGAGGGTTTCAGAGGGCTGATTGTGGAGATTCCGGAGGGAAAGGGAGATCTGGTGGTAGAGCCGTCGTTTCAGAATGCCGACTGTTTGATAACGATAAAAATCGGTGATGGAGAAAGTGTGAAGTTTTCGGCTGACAAGGAGAGCCACAGCGTGGCTTATGATGTTACAAGCCCGACATATGCCTATATCTATAACACAGACTATTATGTGCCGGGGGTGAAACGGATTTCGGTGATTCCCGAAGGGGCCGGTGCCGAGGGGGTGTTGAGCGATGTAGAGAATTTGCCTGTAAGGCGGTTCCATGTCGATGGCCGGGTGGCATCGGAGTCGGACAAAGGGGTTGTTATAGAGGTGACCTCAGACGGGTCAGCGAGAAAGGTTGTCAGGTAAACTGTCAGCCATCAGCTGTAGCAGGGTATAAAGCAAGGCCGTGTGTCAGGAATGGTTTCTGACATACGGCCTTGGTGACTCAGGGTATGTTTTTATGTTGCGGGAGGATTATTCGTAGTCGGTTACAATATCGACGAAGGAGTCGACTGTAGGTGTGCCGAAGTCGATGGCTCCCATTTCGGGATTGGCGTTGATTACGAGATTGTAGATGTAATGGTAGCCGGGTTTCCACTCGGAGAACTGTGTTGTGGAGAGGGGGAATTTCAGCAGTCCGTCGCGCGAAGTGCTCCCTTCGATCACGTTTTCAGGAGGGGTGTTGTCGTTAGGCCAGAGTTTTGTTCCTGTAGCGGCATCATAGACCGAACACATGGCCAATATGTAGGTGTCGTTGCCGAATCCGTTGGAACGCCATGTCAGGCTCTGGGGGATGAGGTATTTCGGGCCGCCCCAGTCGCTGTCGGACATGTCGGTGGGTTCGGTTGTCAATGTCAGGGCTTCGGATGGACGCTGTGCCATATGGAAAATGTAATTGTAAGGAGTGCCGAGGTCAGACCATGTGCCTACCGACGCGGCATCGGGTGTTCCCGTTGTAGCCGTTGTGGAGGCTGTGGGGAAGGTGAAGTTGCCTTTCATCATGAGGTTGCACATGAGCACGTTTGTGACCACGACTTTCAGATCGGTGTTGGTCGAGCTGAGGTTCAGCGTGACTTTGGAAAGCGCGTGCCGGAAGTTGAGTATGACCTGAGCGTTGGCTGTGGCCGAGTTTCCGTTGTTTCCGAAGCTTGTGGCGTAGACCAGATCGGTTGTGGCCGGGAAGGCTGTGTATTCCACCGGCTTCAGAGGGCCGTCAGTGCCTAACCATCCTTCGGGAGCGTAGGCGTAGAAATCGACCGCTTTTTCGGGCCAGTATTTCAACGGGGAGTATGTCCATGTGTTTGCGGCGGTTTTGGAGACTTTGGTGTTGTTCATGAAAACCGACTGATCGCTGCCTGAGCCTGTATAGGCGTAGACGTAGAATTCAGAGAGGTTGTTGGCGGTGATGTCGCCTGAACGTGATGAGGAGTAGGATGTGTTTGGCGCGAAACGGATGGCGTTGTCGGCAGGTTCACCGGCGCCATGCTCTTCGGCATCGGTGCATCCTACGGCGGTTATCCCCAGGCAAAGGAGAGCCAGAGGAATGAGGTGTTTTGCTTTCATAACAGAGAATGTATTTTTTTTAGTTACTTAGACGGTTTAATCGGATGTGACACAGAGATAAGGGTGTGACACTACCGGATGAGACAGCGGAGATCGGATGATATATCCACGATTATGACAGTCCAGCCCTCGACACCGACGTCGATAATGTCGTCGCCGCCCACGGGCTTGTCGGGCGGGGGGACTTTCAGTCCTCGTACCACAATAGTAACATTGCGGGGGTCGGGAGAGTTCAAAATCTGGTCGGTGACATCGTGAGAGGCCTGAAGGCGGGTGCCGTTGTCGAGTGTGGCATCGAGAATCAGAGTGTGTTTCTGACCGAGCGAGCCGAAGGCGCAGAGTGATGAGGTGAGGCTGTTTCCCGACGGGTGTGACAGGCGGAACGGTATTGCCGATGGTGGATCGCCGAGTTGTCCGCCCGCAAGTGAGACTTCCGCAGCCATGCCGCAGAGCAGGCCTGAGGCTGATGTGACGCGTGAGATATTCTCGACGTCTTCAACGATAATGTTGTATCGGCAGAAGCGTGGTTCGGGCGAACAGCGGACTATTGATTTTCCACACTCTTTTACAGGCTGTCCGTTGCCGGGATTATAGCGCACTCCACACAGGGTTATATCAAGATCGGGCACAGTGGCGGCATAAAGGGGTTCGGGCATTTTCATTGCATGGAGCTCGGAGGGATAGCCTGTGAGGAGTGATGTGGTGGCTGAGAAATCGGTGTAGGAGGTTGTGTTGCAGAACTCAATGGGTCGAGAGTCGTTGTTGAAGGCAAGCAGGCGGTAGCTTCCGGCGGGGATTTCGATTGTGCCGCCTTCGCGGCCGGCGATGTCGAAGCGCCAGATGCGTCCGTCTGACGACCGGGGAAAGAAGTAAAGTGTCATTCCTTCAGGGTCGGCGTCGGGGTGGTGATCCCAGTTGAAAACGACTGTGACGGTGCGCATGACCTGAGAGGGGCAGACGATATCTTTATGGCGGTCGTATCCGCATGACGCGCATAGCATTGCCATGGCTGCGAATACGGCCATTTCAATGAACTGACGACTGATGCGGACTGATCTTAAAGACATGAGGGGGTGACGATGTTTGGCAGTTGCGGGTGAATGCGGTTAACGGTCGGGGTTGTTGAAGGTGCGGCTTCCGGGAAACCAGACCAGAGTTATCTCAAGTGCGGTTGGCCCCCAGTAGCGGTAGTAGCGGTGGCTGTCGCACACATAGGTGCCGCATTCGGGGTGATATTTTATCTGTTTGCCGCCGGAATATCCAAGGCGCATGCTGAAATCAATGTTGAGGCGTGGAGCTATGCGCAGGGAGTAGCCGTAGGCCACTCCGGCGCCATAGACCAGTTCGGGCGACTGGTAGCCGGTGTGTCCGAATTCGAAGTCGTAGGTGTGTAGCGATCCGTAGATGCCGATGTGATGGCCTGTGAAGGTGCGTTGCGCGGATTTGTTTCCGAGCCAGAGACGGGGCTCGACCCAGCCGCCGCGTATGCGCCAGAAGCGGTGATGCCGGTTGTTGCTCCACCAGGCATATATCCACTCTCCGGCAATGGAGAAGCGAGGGCCGAGAGAGAGTTCGATTCCTATGTCGGGTGTGAGAAGGGCGTCGTGGAGGAGGTTGGTTTTCAGGGCGAACTTAAAGCGGCACTCGATGCAACAGGCCTGATAACTTATTCCGGCAGTTGATGTGGCGCCAGATGAGCCGGAGACAGGATATGACTCGGCGGCCGCCTCCGATGGGTGGGAGGCGGCTGTGATCAGCAGAAGTATGAATGTGAGTAGTCTGTGATGTAGGCCGGTCAGCATATGATGATATGATACGGCCATTAATCTACCCAGCCAGGGTTGCTGGCTGTCTGCGCCGTTTCACAGACAAAACGCCGCAGAGAGGGCAATGGTTCAGGCGAACAGGGCGTAGGCCTGTTCGCGGCCGGCGTTGACGAGTGCCGGCACGTGTGCGTCGGAGTTGACGATTACCGGAGCTCCAGCCTTTATGAGGCGGTCGGTGAGTCTGGGCGACGGGAAGAAACGGTTGTGTTGCTGCCATGCCTTGGTGTTGATCTCGACGGTGAGACCTGAGGCTATGACATGATCTACGAGTGAATCGGCGAGGTTGCGATACCACGGTTCGTCTTCTATGCCCGGGCAGTAATGCGAGGCGTTGTGCCCGACCTTGTCAAGATGGCCGATGATCTGGAAGCCGCCTTCGTTGATCATGGCGTGTGAGGCGGCGTAGAAGGTTTCGACCACATAGCGTATGTCGGATTGGAAATTCTGTTCCATTTTGCGCCGGAATGACTCGAACCGGCCGTCGATGTCGACCAGGGTGCCGTTCTGAGCGGGGATGAAGTGGACTGAGCCGATGGCATAGTCGAGCTGGAGCGATGTGAAATAGGGGTTGGCGGGGCCCCATTGCGGGCCGAGGTAGTCGATTTCCATGCCGGCATAGAAACGGCA
Source organism: uncultured Muribaculaceae bacterium (assembly GCA_947177215.1). Taxonomy (GTDB): domain Bacteria; phylum Bacteroidota; class Bacteroidia; order Bacteroidales; family Muribaculaceae; genus UBA7173. The sequence goes on along the minus strand of CAMWTV010000084.1, from coordinate 1,593 downwards.
TTTGTCGCCATATGTGTTGCGGATGCGCCGGACTTCGGCGAGATAACGAGGCACATCGTCGAAACGCATGTTGCACGGTGACTCGATGGGCACGGGTGAATGTGGCGAGAAACCGTAGTGTGTGAAGTGCATTTCAACGGCTTTGCGGGCGAATGCCTCCATGGTGGCACGCCCGTCGCAGAATTCGGTGTGAGAGTGGAATGTGTATAATCGGCTGTTGTTTAATTCGTTGAGGAAATTCATTCTGGGTTGGTTATAAATGAGGGAAGTGACCGGAGAGACCTTAGGCTTCGGGCGAACATGGCTGTGAACGCTGTTGCCACCGCTATGCCTGCGCCTATGGCTAAGGGATAGGGGAGGCCGAAACCTTCGGGATGAGGAGCCACGAGGATGTAGCTTACGGTTACGACTGTCATGAACATTGCCGGAAGGAGAGTTATGGCCCATTTGCGCCCGTGCCGGGCGAGATAGACTGTGCAGGCCCATAGTGTGAAGACCGAAAGGGCCTGGTTGCACCATGCGAAGTATCGCCAGAGCACATTGAAATCGATTGACATGACGAGGAATGTCAGGGCGAACAGCGGTATGGAGACAAGTGCCCGCTGCCAGAGCCGTTTCTGGGCAAAGCCAGTGAAGTCGGCCACGATGAGGCGCGCGCTGCGCAGTGCGGTGTCGCCTGTGGTGATTGGCGCGGCAATGACTCCGATTATGGCGATTATGCCTCCGACAGAACCGAGCCATGACAGAGAGAGGTCGTGGATCAGTGAGGAGGGTGTGTGGCCGGGCTGTGCCATATAATCGGCAAGGCCCTGATAGCTTCCGGTGAACGATATTGCCGCGGCCGCCCAGATCAGCGCCACGATGCCTTCGGCTACCATGGCCCCGTAGAAAACGGGGCGCCCGAGGCGTTCGTTTTTCATGCAGCGAGCCATCATTGGCGACTGGGTGGCGTGGAATCCGGATATGGCTCCGCATGCTATGGAGATGAAGAGCATCGGGAATATGGGATGGGTGGAGCGGGCGGCGTCGGGATAACGGTTGCCAAGCCCGCCGGCGAATGGATCGGGCATGGCGACGGATCCTGACAGCATTACCCACATCAGGGCTATGGCCATGAATATGAGGACTATGGCGAAGAGAGGATAGATGTTGCCTATCACTTTGTCGATCGGGAACATTGTGGCAAGCAGGTAGTAGGCGAAGATGACTATGGCCCAGAAGGATGTGTCGAGCCAGTCGGGTGTCATGGAGGCTATGAGTCCAGATGTGGTGACCACGAAGACTCCGCCCACGAGGATGAGGAGCACTACGGAGAATCCCCTCATGACGTGTTTGACCGGGGTGCCAAGTTCTTTGCCGACGATTTCGGGGAGGGAGCTTCCGCCTGAACGGAGCGAGATCATGCCTGAGATGTAGTCGTGCACGGCTCCGGCGAATATGGTGCCGAGCACTATCCACAGGTATGCCGCAGGGCCGAACATCATGCCCATTATGGCTCCGAAAATAGGGCCGAGTCCCGCGATGTTGAGAAACTGTATCAGAAAAACTTTCCAAGCCGGCAACAGCACAAACACCACACCCACCACAAAAAAA
>CAMWTV010000083.1 GCA_947177215.1 uncultured Muribaculaceae bacterium | reverse complement strand
CGTGGCCCGATGTCAGACGGGCGTTCCACATCTCCATCGGCGGTTGCAGATAATACTCGTCGCGATACTCTACCAGATTGTGCATCCGCTTGTAATACCCCTCGGCCGAAACCGTGATTCCTCCGTCGGCTGTCTGCCAGTATGCTCCGGCCGAAACTTTGTCGGCTGTCTGCGGCTTGAATCTGCCTGTTATCGGAATCCACTGGTCGGTGGGCAGCGCCAGATAGCTCTGGGCCAGCTGATGCACATACTGCACAGTGTGGCTGTATGCTCCCTTCACAGCCAGATTCTCGGTCGGGCGGTAATTCATCGAGAACCTGGGCGAGATTCCATGGCTTGTCTTGCTGTCGATATGAAACAGCGAGCCATGCACTCCGGCGTTTATTCTGAATCGCGTGTTTATCTTCCAGTCATCCTCGATATAGGCGTTGAACTCGTTTGCGCGATATGCCCATGTCGAGTCGCGTATATATGTTTTCAGGTCGTTGAACACATATTCGCGCCGGGTGCGTGAGGGCAGAAATGAATGGCACACATAGTTGGCGCCGAATCTTATTCTTGAATCTTTGTTGGGACGCCAGTCGAAATCAGCGCGAAAAATCCAGTCGTTGATATTGTTGTCGGTCTTGCTGAGTGTGTGCGTCTCGGTCACGTTACCGGCCACATTGTCCTCATACCGTTCGTCATGCTTCATGGCTGAGAAGAATCGGGTATAGGCTGCGGTGAATTCAGATGTCATATCAGGCGTCAGCCGGTAATTCAGCCCCGTCTGAACCACAAGATTTCCCCAGTGGAAATCGAATTTGTCATCGTCCGACCATCCGTCAGGGCCTTCCATAATCTCTTTCGATCCTGTTTTCAGAAGATCGTCGCCGAAATACACGCTCACAAACCCGTTGGCGTTGCTTGTGAACCTGTGGCTGACCTTAGCGTTGAGATCCATGAAATAATATTGCAGGCGTGTCTTCTCTCCGTCGCTGCTTGAATTGGCTATTGCAAGCAGCGGTATCGTCAGAAGGTCATACCACGAACGGCGCACACCGAACAGATAGGAACTCTTCTTCCCGATAGGCCCGGAGATGTTGAATGCCCCCGATGTAAGGCCTAATCTTACCGACCCGTGATGCCCCTCGGTAGAACCGTTTTTCAGTCTTACGTCTAAAAACGATGAAAGGCGTCCGTCATACTTTGCCGGAATCGACGACTTGAAGAAGTCGATATATCTTATCGCCTCGGTGTTGAAGGCCGAGAACAGGCCGGCGAAATGGTTTACCTGATAAAGCGGCACATTGTCGAGCATATACAGGTTTTCATCCGCATTGCCTCCATGCACATACATGCCGGCCATCCCCTCGGTGCCTTCGGTCACTCCCGGCTGCATCTGCAGCGACTTTATCACATCGCTTTCGCCGAATATCACCGGCGTGTTTCTTATCGCGTCGGCTGTTATTTTCGCGGCTCCGGTCTCGGCGGTTTCCAGAGGCGATGCCTCCAGGCGCGACACCACAGTCACCTCGCCGAGCATTCTGGCCTCAGGCATGCTGTCCGGCACAAATCTTGACGCCGGCAATTTAACCTGTCCGCTCAGAGCGCGTGGCTTGCTGCTCAATATGATATTGTTCCCTTTGAATGAATATCTGATGCCGGTGTTGCGGAAAATCTCCGACAACGCCTTTTTCAGCGGCTTGTTGCGCATATGCACCGTGACCCTGACATCTTTCAGCAGGTCTGACGAGTAAACGAAATTCTTCCCTGTCTGTTCCACTATGCTGCGGAACACGGCAGCTGCCGGCTCGTTTACCGCCTCGATTGTCACGTTCTGGGCCTTGACCGCAATGGATATGCCGAGAAACAGTGCGATTATTACAGTGAGTCTCATTGCTCCTCAAGTTTTAGATCCGTGCCGAGAATCTCGTTGATGGTCTCCAGCAGGTCGGTTGCCGTACCCTCATAGTGCAGCGACAGCCTGTAAGTGTCTGCATCGGCCGGCATCCCCGTCACTTTGACCTCATACACGCGCTCGATCTGCTCCACAACCTGCGTGAGCGGAGTGTTCTCAAAGTCGATCACTTTTGCAATTTCCGCACCCGTATTGATGTTTTCCACACATGTGGGCGCTTCAGGCGTGGTGTCGTTCCCGATGGGCTGATAGTTGTGATAGATCAGGGCTGCCGCCGCGGTCATTACCACTGCCACTGCCACAGCCGCCGCCGTTCTTATCGGTCTCAGTCTCGAAGGCGAATCTATGCCGAGGCGTTTCCATCCGTCATTCACTGAGAAACGCCCATGGCGGTAATGCCTGGCGATGAAGTCTATGTCGTCTCTTTTTTTCATGATTTTCAGAAGTCTAATCCGAGTCGGAATGAAAAATAAGGGCGCATGTGATGTCTGGTGCCCACATACTGGATCTGGAGAGAGCCGGGAGCATCGAACCAACATTCATAATGCTCTGACTTATAGCCGGCCAGTGTCAGGGCGGCGCCGATGTTGATTCCGGCCTTTCGACCCCAGTTGAACCGATAGCCTATTGACGGTGAGAGATATAATCCTGCTCCCGATGCCAGATTGCAACCCGCCCTTATGTCGCCGAATGGTGTGAATTTCCCCAGTCTGAGGTCTATGCGGCCGTCAATAAAAACCGGAGCTATCCAGTTGCCGGTTTTGCCGCAACGTTCCATTCCAAGTCCGGCGCCTACAAAAAACATCCGGTTTATCTGATAACCGTGAGAGGTGGTGAAGCCTGTGTGGAAAAGGATCTCGCGTGAACCCCCTTCAAGCCACGTCTTTTCCCATCTCACGCTGTTGCTCCACTCAACAAAGCCACGGTAGCCTTTCTGCGGCTGACGGGCCGTGATGCCCGGCCATATCGCCACGGCAGCAAGAGTTGTAAAGAGATAACGTTTCATAGTGTAAATGTTGGTCATTTACTCCTCTGACGCGTTGCCTCGGAAAAAGTCCTATCCTGATTGAAAAAATTTTACAGAAAAGGTAGAAAAAACGGTTTATGTCCTCCGGATAATGCCTCCTTCAGCCGGCTCAATGCCTTGGTCATCTGATTCTTGACGGTTTTTACCGAAAGGCCGAGCTCATCGGCAATCTCTTCGTTCGTCATTCCGTCGCGCTTGCTCATAAGGAATATCTCTCGGCAGCGTTCTGGCAGACGGTCTATGGCCTGCCATATTCTCGCATCTCTCACAGAGGTGTCTGCCGCCTCGTCGTCGGCTTCGCTCACCTCATCGAGATCGGCTGTCGGGCGCTGTTGGCGGAGCAGGCTTATACATCTGTTGCGCACGCTGCGATACATATACGACTTGAAATTGTCGATCGTAGCTCCTGTTTCAAGCACTTCCCAGGCTTTGATAAATGATTCCTGCACAATGTCCTCCGCAGAGTCGGCGTCGTCGACAATACGGAGGGCGTACATGCCCAGTGGCAGGTACAGTATCTTGAACATCGACTCGAATTCTCGTGCAGTCATCTCTTCTGTTTCGCAGGCCTGTTTTTCTTATAATTGGGGGTTGCGGCGACTTGCACCTGGCACACCGCGGTAAAATGCCGCTATGGCTGTCAGTGTCAGCAGTTCCGCAACAGGCACGGCAAGCCATAGCCCTGCCACACCCGCCATCCGGGGCAGAATGATAAACGACGGTATCAGAAACGCCACCCCTTTCAGAAGCGTGTAGATGCTCGACTGCAATGCCTTTTCGGTGCTCTGGTAATAGCCGATGAATGTTATATTGATTGCGAACAGCACCGCGCAGGTTCCCAGCAGCGGAAGCCCCTCGGTGGCAAGTGCGAACGCCGGAACTTGTGGCGACAGAAACGGCAGTGCCAGCCATCTGGCGCCGAACATCATGGCGCATGTAATGCACACCCCGCAGATCAGGGCCGTCACAAGCGATATGCGGAGTGTCCGCCTTACCCGATCTTGTTGACCGGCGCCATAATTGAAACTTATGATCGGCTGCGAGGCCAGAGCAACCGCCTCGCTTATCGAAAACATGATCGGGAAAAGGTAGCATCCCACGCTGAATGCCGCCACACCATCTTCTCCCAGATATTTTATAAACTGGAAGTTGCCGGTTATCATGGTTATTCCCAGCGTGATCTCGGCAAGAAAGGTTGGCGCTCCGATTTTTGCCATGTATCTGATGTTGCGCAGCGACAGACGCAGTGATTTCGAGGTTCTCTTGAGCCGGTAGAATTTTAGTTGCGAAGAGAAAAACAGAAAATACACCAGAACCATGCTGCCGGCCACGATACACGATGTGGATGTGGCTATCGACACCCCTTTGATCCCCATCCCCATGGGATAGACCATGAACCAGTCGAGAAATATGTTCAGCACGGCTCCCACAACCTGCACCCCCATGGCATAGCGCGGGGAGCCGTCGAGACGTATCAGCATCATCCCCACACATTGCAGATAAAGGAAAAACAGACCGGGAAGAAGCCACAGCAGATAGTCGGTGGCATATGGTTCGAGAACAGGGCTGCATCCTAACGCATAAAGCACCTGACGGGTAAACAGCAGACACACCAGTGCTATCACGCCGAATATCACGCCTCCAGCGATATAAGCCTGCGTCATTATTATCTTGGCCGCTTTCAGGTTGTTTTCGGCCATGCGAATGCTCCCTATGACCGAAGCGCCCGCTCCGAACATCAGGCCGATGCCGATGCAGACAAGAAACAGCGGTGCCACGATATTGACCGATGCCAGAGCATTGCTTCCTACTCCGTGTCCCACAAACATGCCGTCGCATATGTTCAGCACTGAATTGAACACCATGCCGATCAGTGTCGGGAAAAACATTGCCCGGAAAAGCTTTCCGATACTGTCGTTTCCGAAATCAAGTTTATCTCTTTCCATAAGTTGTCTGTCTGTAATCTTTTGGTGCTGTCAACCGGATCGGATTCGGTTCTTCCTCTGTTGGCCCCGATTCGACAAGAGCATTTCCGGCTGCAAAATTACTTCAAATGATTCAGCTATTTACAAAAAAATGGCTCAACCTGCCAAAAATCTCTTTGAAGCGGACAAAAGCCCCTCTGAAACGGCTTTCAGGTGTTAAGTTGTTCGTTTGCCATATATTGAAGTTTTCACATGCTTGTTCATTCCGGTTATTTATGATAAGTAAGTCGTAAAAATTATTTTATATTACCGGTGGAAGGATTTTCGAGCGATTTTCGCTCGATGAAGAAGGAGTGTAGCGAGCTACACGACTGATGAAGAGAGTGAAAAGCGCCGGAAAGACTCCGACGATAATATAAAGCCTCATAGATAACCATGTGCGTAATAATTTTGACGACTTACTTATATTTGCGGAATACTGAGATTAACTCCATTGGGTCAGTGGTGAACTATATATGGCTATGACAACAAACCGGCTTCTCGCATATATGCTTTTTCTGATTGTCGCGATAAGTGCCATGGCGCAGGTGAATGTGTCGGGTACGGTTGTTGACGAGGATAGCAATGAACCGCTCACCGGGGCTTCTGTCATAGTCAAGGGAGCCGACGGCAAGATAAAGAAATATGCCACGTCGAAAAGCGACGGCGGTTTCGCTATGTCGCTGCCGTCAGTTGCCGGGTGTAGACTGGAGGTTTCGATGATGAGCTTCGCCAGGAAAAGCATCCCTCTCGACAGCGTTTCTTTTCCCCTGACCATCCAGCTTGAACCGGGGACTACACTGCTTAAAGAAGTAACGGTCAAGGCTGACCGCATCCGAGAGCAAGGTGACACCATAACCTATAATGTCGGAAGTTTTGCCCGGCAGCAAGACCGCTCGATTGGCGATGTTCTGAAACGTATGCCCGGAATCAACGTGGAGCAATCAGGCAAGATACAGTATCAGGGCACTGACATCAACAAGTTCTATATCGAAGGCTCCGACCTGCTCGGTGGCAAATACGGTATTGCCACCAACGGCATCAGCCATGAGGATGTAGGTGCGGTTGAAGTCATGGAAAACCACCAGCCGATGCAGGTGTTGTCAGGCATAACCTTCTCTGACAAAGCGGCAATCAACCTCAAACTGAAAAACAAGGCTAAGGCAACGTGGAGTTTTCACGGCGATGCCGGAGGTGGCTATTCATGGCAACCAGACGGCGCGATATGGGATGGCGAACTATTTGCGATGGCAGTAATGCCTAACTTTCAGAACATAACCACGATCAAGACAAACAACATCGGCGAAGACCTCTCGGCACAGGCAACAGACTTTTTCGCCTCGCGCCGTGGAACCGGCCTGAGCCGCTACGTCGGCGTGTCGCTCCCCTCGGTTCCGAATCTCAGCCAAAAACGCACACTCTTCAACCGCTCGGCACTCGTTTCAACCAATGCCTTATGGAAGCTCGGTCGTGGTGAGTTCAAGGCACAGATTGACTACTCTTTCAACCGTGTTACCGCAGAGGCGTCAAACGTAACGACCTATTTCTTTGCAAAGCAAAGCGCCAAAGGCGATGACCTCAACGACGGCAACCGAGTCATTACCGAAGACCGTAACGGCGTTGACCGCTCACACTCGTTGTCGGCCAAGTTCATCTATGAGCTGAATCAAAAGACTGCGTTCATCAACAACACACTGAAAACCAACATAGACTGGGATGATGTTAGTCTCGGTGTCACCGGTTCACTACCCAACGACCAGACCGCCTCGTTACCCGGTTACTATGTAGGCAATGATTTCAAAATCATCAAGCGTTTCAACGGTAAACACCTCGTGACTTTCACGAGCAAAAACGAATGGGAATCATTGCCGCAGACACTTTCTGTGTCAATAAATGACGGAGTTATGCGTCAGCACGTCAAAGATCATGCTTTCTATACCAACGAGAGTGCGGCTTATGCCTTCTCTGTAAAGGGTATAACAATCGGTCTGGAAGGGGGTGTCAAAGGTTATTTACGCTCTCTTGACACAGAATTACCTGATATGCCTGAGGAAATTTCCGGCACAACAACGAATGTATTGAACACAAACTATCTCACGGTATATGTCACCCCGAAATTCGAGTATTGGGTAAAACGTGTCAACTTTACTCTAAATGCCCCCGTCAGTATCGCCAGCTATACTTTCGACAAGGCTCTCGCCAACCGAAGTGAGTTATATTTCTCGCCGTCATTGAGCATGAACTGGAAACCCGGAAATCGATTCGAGATGGGTGTGCGCGGCGGCATCGGTCGCTCGCCGATGGATCTGAGCCTTATTCAGCCCGGATATGTGATGACCAATTACCGCTCGTTCCGGCGTAGTGTCGATGATTTCTACAACACCACATCTCAGAACGTGTCTGCCAATCTCTCCTACAAACACACCAGACGCGGATTGTTCGTCAATGCGTTCGTAACGCAGTCATGGAGTCACAACCCCTACACTCTGGCACAACAGCTTTTCGGCGACTATGTGGTATATTCTTACACCTCTGCAAGGAGCGACGGACAGATGTTTGTTACAAACGGAAATATCGGCAAAACTCTCGATTTCATGCGGGGGAGCGCCAATGTCAACGGCTCGTTCAGTCGCTACGAATCACATCTTATATCAGAAAACAGTTCTGTCAGTTCGGTGGGCACTTCGTGGTCAGCCGGTGCTAAAATTAACGGAGCTCCAATAAGATGGCTCAGTTTCGATTACAGTATCGAGTGGGCATCAAGCCGTATCGCATTGAACGGCACTCCCGCTTCATGGCTCGGCAATATGGAAAATGAACTGATGCTCAACATTATGCCCCACAACAGATGGGAGTGGCGCATCATCGGCGAACATTACTGCAACGAGCTTGCCTCCGGCCAGTTCAAAAATGTGTTCCTGCTCGACACTAAGGTCATCTACAAACTCAACAAGCGACTGGAACTGTCGACCTCGTTGAGCAATATCTTCAATCAGCGCACATACAACTACACAACATACAATCAGCTTACATCCTTCGAGAGCCGGCGCTGGCTCCGCGGTCGCGAGCTGCTAATCTCAATATCCCTCAGAAAATGAAAAAACTTATCCATTCAATCATCTTGAGTCTCGCCGCCATCGCCGCATTCTCGCAGTCGAACATCGTTGTAAAATATAATGAATCAAGCAATAACGACGGTGGTATAGCCATTGTGAGCAAGATGACGCTTATTGCAAGCCCTCAGAAGTCGTTGTATTACAACGTGATGAGCCAATATGTAGACTCATGTCGCTCAACACCCGAAGGAGCTGCACGCTTGCGTGAGCTCCAGCTTAAAGCCTGGCGCGTAGACTATCCTGACGGCTCCTTCTCTTACGAAGGTCGCAAACTGGGGCTTGCACCCGACAAAAACGTATATCTCTATGTTGACAAAGAGATTTCAGCCGACAGGATGACAGTCTATGACCAGAAATCAGACGAACTGTGTTGTTACAGCGAGCCTCTCTCAGAAATGTCATGGACAATTAACAGCGACAGCATCATGAATATACTCGGCTATGATTGCATTCTGGCCCAGGCCGACTATCACGGACGCCTCTGGAAAGCATGGTTCACACCCGAGATTCCGTTGCACGACGGCCCGTGGAAACTTCATGGCCTGCCCGGCATAATCCTGAAGGCCGACGGCGGAGATGGTTTCGGCATCGAAGCCACTGAGATCGGCACAACACCATTGCCGGTTCCGGAAGTCTATTCCAAAGGCAACTACGGGAAATCTGAACGTAAAAAGATCCTTGCCGATCACGAACACTTCATCAACCACTTCGAAAGCATAATGAATGCCCAGAACATAAAACTTAACGCAGACGGTTCACCCGCGAATCTCTCGACATTCAACCGTCAGTCAAGCGCATGGGAAACCGACTAC
>CAMWTV010000082.1 GCA_947177215.1 uncultured Muribaculaceae bacterium | reverse complement strand
GGAGTGTAGATCTAGGGTGACGCCCTATCCTACGATTCATCGGTTGCGTGCACCCGTGTCTCGGCCGGGTGCTTCGAGGCGTTCGCAAGGCTTCTTCCAGGCCGCACCCTTTCGATAAAGGCTGAAGACGGCACTTGCTATACCATTGCCGACAACCGCCTTACGGAAGGGTCTGAAGGGGTCTCGGTAAGCACTGACGCCGTTTACGCCATATCGCTCGACTTTGTAGGCAAAGTGGCCACGGTCAGGGAGGTTAAATCGCTCAGTCTGTTCTATTGCGTCGACAACCGCACTGTGGCCGACCTCACCTACACCGGCCAGGGACAATGGGAGGGGACGTGGAAATGCCGCCTGTCAACCCAGTCGTGGGGCAAAGACACACGCTACCGCTTTCTTATGAAATTCGACAACGGGGAGCAGTGCTGGGGGCCTGTAAACGACAATGAAGACGGAGAGCCCAACGGCAAGCCTTCCTATTATTTCATGAAACGCACCTATCCGGCCTCGCAATGGGACAACAAATGGAAGGTTCCGGTGCGTTTCAACGGCAAAGACCTCGACATTTCGGTAACCTTGCGCGACACCTTCACCCACTTCATCGGTCTGTCGTCTGACATCGACACCGCGACAGCCGACAACACATCTGACAACCGGCTTGTAACCGTTACCGGCGCAAGCGCGAAATGTCACGCCTCACTGTCGGTCTACGACATAACCGGCACCCTGATTGCCACAGCTGCCGGAAACAGCACCATAACCCTCTCTCCGGGCCTCTATCTCGCCGTAGCCGACACCTGCGCCCAGAAATTCACAGTGCTCTGAAAAACAGCTGAGAGACTGTCGTGTATAAAAGCAGGCGGCTGAGAAGCAATCTCAGCCGCCTGCGACGCATAAAATCAGTAGTCGAAGTGGGACTCGAACCCACACAGCCGCAATGGCCAAAGGATTTTAAGTCCTTCGTGTCTACCATTCCACCATTCGACCAACCGTTTGCGAGAGCGCTCCGCTCTCTTATTGCGTGGCAAAGTTATGAAAATTCCGGGAGATTAACAACGTAACCCTGCCATTATCTGCGCAAAATCTCATATCATCGCCATCGGGTCGCCATGTCTCAGCGGGCGATCAGCAGATAATAGTTCTTTTTGCCACGCTGCACAAGGATATATTTCCCGTTGATAAGCAAGTCGCGCCCCACTGTCATATACGGGTCGGCAACTTTCTCTTTGTTCAGCGACACACCGCCCTGCTGGGTGAGCTTGCGCATCTCGCCTTTCGATGCAAACACGGCGGCATTGTCGGTCAGCAGGTCGACAAGCTTGGTCTCGCCGTCGAGCAGCGAAGCCTCGATCTCGAATGTGGGCACACCCTCGAACACCGCAAGCAGCGTTTCCTCGTCGATTTTTCTGAGAGTCTCGGCAGCCTTGTTGCTGAACAGAATCTGCGATGCCTCAACAGCGGCCTCAAGCTCTTTCTCGCCGTGCACCATGCGTGTTATCTCCTCGGCCAGACGTTTCTGCAGCGGACGTGCACCGGGATTTTCAGCCTGCTGGGCCACAAGCTCCTTAACCTCGTCTTGTGTGAGCACGGTGAATATCTTGATATACTTCTCGGCATCGGTGTCTGACACATTCAGCCAGAACTGATAGAATTTGTAGGGCGATGTGCGTTTGGGATCAAGCCACACATTGCCGCTCTCGGTTTTTCCAAACTTGCCTCCGTCGGCCTTCGTGATCAGCGGGCAGGTCACAGCAAACGCATCCGACGCCCCGTTTTCCATGCGGCGGATGAGCTCTGTGCCGGTAGTGATGTTGCCCCACTGGTCGGAGCCTCCAAGCTGAAGGCGGCAACCCTCCGTGCGATAAAGATGCAGGAAATCGTAGCCCTGAAGCAACTGATATGAGAACTCGGTGAACGACATTCCTTCGCCGCTCTCGCCGCTCAGACGCTTTTTAACCGAGTCTTTGGCCATCATATAGTTGACTGTGAGATTCTTGCCCACATCGCGGATAAAGTCGAGGAAAGTATAATCTTTCATCCAGTCGTAGTTGTTGACCAGAATGGCGGCGTTAGGCGCATCGCTGTCGAAATCAAGGAAACGGGCCAGCTGCTTTTTGATGGCCTCCTGATTGTGACGAAGAGTCTCCACATCAAGCAGTTTACGCTCCTGACTCTTCATCGAGGGGTCGCCGATCATGCCGGTAGCACCTCCGACAAGAGCGATGGGCTTGTGGCCCGAACGCTGGAAATGCTTAAGCATCATCACCCCCACCAGATGTCCGATGTGGAGTGAGTCGGCCGTAGGGTCGATTCCGAGATAAGCCGCGGTCATACCCTTTTTCAATTGCTCGTCTGTGCCGGGCATCATCTGATGAATCATGCCGCGCCAGGTGAGTTCTTCAATAAAATCCATATTTTTTCGATCTAATTTATTTCTGTATTAATTTGTCACTGCAGACGCCCCAGAGCATCGGCGATACGGCGCAGAGCCTCCTCAAGAGCCTCGTCGGAGGCCGCATAGCTCAGTCTGATATAGCCGGGCAGACAGAACGCCGATCCGGACACAGTTGCCACATGGGCTTCCTCAAGCAGATACATGCACAGGTCGTTGTCGGTGGCGATAACCTTGTCGCCGAAACGTTTTCCGAGATATGAAGAGACTTCGGGGAACAGATAGAACGCTCCGTCGGGACAGTTGACTTTCAGCCCCGGAATCTCGCGGGCAAGGCGCACAACCAGGTCACGGCGGCGCTCAAATGCCTTGCGCATATCCTCCACACACTGCTGGCTTCCGGCATAGGCTGCCAGAGCGGCACGCTGGGCAATTGTGGAGATGCCCGATGTGGTCTGCCCCTGGAGCTTGGTCACCGCCTTGGCTATCTCGACCGGAGCCGCCATGAAGCCCACGCGCCATCCTGTCATGGCATAGGCTTTGGAAACACCGTTGACCAGAATAACCCTGTCGGCAATTTCGGGGAAGCTGCCCATCGAGGTCACTCCTCCGATATAGTTTATATGTTCGTAGATCTCATCAGAGAGCACGGTGACATGGGGATGTTTCACAAGCACATCGACCAGCCCCTGCAGTTCCTGGCGCGAATAGACACTGCCTGACGGATTCGAGGGCGAGCACAGCATGACCATGCGGGTGCGTGGGGTGATGGCAGCCTCAAGCTGAGCCGGGGTTATCTTGAAGTTCTGCTCGATCGAGGCCGGAACCAGCACATTCTCGCCGCCGGCAAGTTTGACCATCTCCACATAGCTGACCCATGCGGGTGTGGGGATAATAACCTCGTCGCCGGGATTGATCACACTCATTATCACATTGCTGAGCGACTGTTTGGCGCCACCCGAAACCACAATCTGCGAGGCGGAATAGCTCACGCCGTTCTCTTTTTTCAGCTTATCCGCTATGGCCTGACGCAGATCCATATAGCCGGGCACGGGGGGATAATGCGTGTAATTCTCGTCGATTGCCGTTTTTGCGGCTTCCTTGATGTGGTCGGGAGTATTGAAATCAGGTTCGCCCACAGAAAGGTTTATCACGTCGACACCGGCAGCCCGGAGCTCGCTACTTTTCTGCGACATGGCAAGTGTCTGCGACGCAGCCATGTTCTTGATGCGGTCGGAAATTTGAATGGAATCCATAAGCGGTCTGTTCTGTGTATGTTACTGCAAAATTAGCTATTTTTTTTCAATACGCCACCCGCGGCAGAATCTTTTATGGGGAAACGCCCGGGATCGGGATTTTCCATAAGACCTTCCCTGATCATGCGCAGTGTGTCGGCAACAGTCGCCTCAGGGATCAGGGCAGATGCAGCGCCGCCGAGTGAGACCTTGGCGCGAGGGCTGAACGCCTGTGACCCGTTACGGGCTTTGGTCAGGCCTCTGCGCAGCATGCCGTTGATCTGCTCGACCAGATTGACCCGGGTGCCGGCGGCGATTGCCTGACGCTCACCGACCATCTCTTTACCCACTTTCGCCCCGCCAAGACGTATCTTGAAATTGTCGGGATTCCCCTTGATGTTGATTCCGAACTTGAACGGCATAGGCGATTTCAACACCGACACATGATAGTCCATGTTCATATCCATGTCGTTATGCCCCATGACGCCGAGCTGGTAACGGTCGATGTCGAACATAAACGGAAATACCTCTATCGTTGAGTTCTCAACCTGAAGCTCAACCGCCATATGGTCGATTATGTTTCTGTGGCGGTTGCGGAACATAAGCCACTTCGACAAGGTTTTAAACGTGTCGGCGTCGAGCAGCACAAGGGAGTCGCCCTCGATATTTATCGCCGCGTGCAGCGACTGAAAGTCTATGTCCATGGCAGGTGTGATATCGGTTGTAACCGCCACGTCGGCGTTCACAATCCCCTCCAGGCCTTTCATTACAGGTAGAATCGAATCTATCGCCGGAATCACAGCTCCCAGACGGTCAAGTCTGAAATCGCTCACTTTCATCCCCATTCCAAAGCGGAGGCTGTCGGCCGACACGGCCGAATAAAGTCCGTCGACACGCAACGAGCCCACGTCGGCCGAAGCCGAAAGGTTGCGCAGTGTCAACACTCCGTCAGACACGAGCACGTCGCCTCTGAACGAATGGAGTTCCAGATCGGAATAGAGCACATTGCGCGCCCTCATTACGAAAAGCGCGTCGATATTTCTTGGCAACAGCACCGGCCCGGCCGAAACAGTGTCGGCGGCCGCTATCATCGCGTCGTCGGAGTCATTATCGCTCCACACCATTGCCGAATCGGCCTGTTCGCTGACCTGACCACCGGCAAAGAGAGCATTGACTATCTGGTTCACATTTATAGTGTCGCTCATCACCATAAGCCTCACACCAAGGGTGTTGTCGCGCCGCGATGTCAGAGCGCGCCGCAGATTGCTAACCGATCCGTTTATCAGAAAATCGCTCTCGCCGACCTTATAGCGCAGATTATTCAGACGGAGCGAGTCCTGGTTAAACTTGAAGTCGATGTGTTCCATACGGTTTCGTATCGGAAAGGCCGGAGTCACCATCCGTCCGCTCTCGGCCTGGATCCGCCCGCTGAAGTCCCATCTTCTCAGCAGTTTGCGTTCATCCTGTCCGAGTCTGAGCTCCTCCTTGTCAACAACCTGCGTGGTGTCGCGCCTCGGCATCCGCACCACGCCAGGCACCGAGTCGGCAGGCATGCGTTGCCGCCGTTTGCGCATATTTACCGTCAGATCCACGTCGGCTTTTCTCAAAGCCACTTTTGTCAGCGACTGCCCGAACTGAATTCCTCCTGCCGAGAAACTCAGATCAACCCTTGGCACCTTCGCTTCACCTTCGTAGCGTTTAAGCGCACCTCCTGCCGAAGCCTGCCTGAGACGCAGACGCAAGGTGTCGGCGGGAGAGTCGAAAGCCAGCCGGTCAAACTCGATCTTGAAACCGAACGGATTTATAGCCGTGGTGTCGGTCGAGCCGCTCCGGTTTGAGACTCCGGCCCCGGCACGCAGATTCCTGAGCCGGAGATCCATTCCAGAGACCGACGCGGCGAGCGTGTCGGCCTTTAACGACAGGGTAAGCAGAGAGTCGGCTCTCTCGTTGTCAGAGACAAACGAGTTGCTTGAACCGAACTTCAACACCGTGCGGTCGGTATAGATGTGCCCTATCGAATCTATATCCGCAACAAAATCAGTCAACGCCACCTCTCCCTTCAGCTTGATTCTGTGGAAACGGTTGCCGGTGAAATCGCCGGCCCTGAACTTAAATTCAGAACGGCCTGAAAGCTTCCCTTCCACATTGCCCGGAATAATCCGACGGGCTTTTGCCGGCAGACGGCTGAAATCAAACGCGCAGACAAACTCTCCTTCGGCCTGTGCGTCGCTTGCCGGATCGGTCAGAGTGGCACTGAGATCAACATCTATCACATCGCCGTCGATATGCAGGCGCTCAAGCCTTATTACCGAACTGTCGAGATCATCGCCATGAAAATCGACACTCGCCTCGGCCGCGAAATCGTTGAAGTGAAGATTTTCGTAAAGCACTTCGCACGAAGGCACCTCAATGCGTGCCCTGAACGATGGCATCAGCGTGTCGGCGGCATTCCACGGAGCGGTCAGAGAAACCTCTCCCCTCAGTTTCATGTCTGATTTCAGAGGCGCGGCCATGTCGCGGACACCTTCAGGCAGGTGGGTCAGGATTTCGGCCACGGGCAGATCGCCCGTTTTCAGATCGAGACTCCTGACAGTAAGCCCGCGGCTGAAATCGGTGTCGGCATCAACCGTAACCTCATAGTCATGCACCCCCAGCTTGAATCCTTTGAGCCGGAGCGATTCGGGAGCGTTCATATCCCATTCGATCTCACCGTCGGCGCCGAACACGAGTCGGTCGAAATTAAAATCTCTTATCAGCGGCATATCCAGATGGCCGTCGACTGCCAATGAATATAGCGGAGCGTTCTTCCCTTTCAGCTCTATGGCCGACAAGCTCACCGACACATCGGTAGAATCGACAAGCGACCTGAACCGCAACGGGCCGGCATCTATTACGGCAAAACGGTTGATCGACACCGAGGGGATGACCAACGGGCTGTTATCCTCCGCCTCTTTTTCCTCGCCGGGCAACGCTATGAGATAGTTGGCCACCGAATCGGAAACCTGAAACAGATTTACCGACGGCCTGTAGAACACCACATCATACAGGGCTATGCGCCCGGCGAGCAGAGGCAACAGATTCATACCGCCACGAAAAGCCCCTATGCTCAACAAAGAATCGGCATCGGCCGGAAACGACCTTCTCAGAGAGTCATCGGCCGCCGAAAGCGAGCGCGAGACAACCTGCAGAGAATCGACCTCGACAGTCAGTTCAGGGAATGTGTGCCAGAATGTCAGCTCCACCCGCGAAGCCTTCACATCGGCAAGAAGCATGGCCGAAGCCTGTTTCTCGACGAGCGGAGTGAGCCGCTGCGGAGTCAGAATCCACACCGCCACACTGCACACAGCAATAAACAGCGCGAACACCGTTAACGCCGCAATTCCCACGATCTTGAGAATCGGGCGCAGCAGCCGCCACACCCGGCTCTTTCCGGTTCCGGTTCCAATCTTTCCGTTGCCTTTCTCCTCGCTCATTTCCTACAAACTTTTTTAAAACTTCACAGACCGATGCCGATCTGCCACTCTAACATTTCTCTCGTTGCGCTGACTTATCGCGCCGTGATATGAAAGCAGGCCTGTTTATACTCATATTTCACATAACAGCGCCCCTGTTCTCTCATAGCCCAGATCACCTCGGCGAGCAGATTCTTCATATCCTCCTGAGTGCGAGGCACCGACGGATCATTGCATATGAACTTCGCATAGCTGATATCGAACGTCGTGCCGTAGAGGTGAGCCGACGTGTCGACCGCATTGCGGTTACGGCGCCGCAGCCACTTAACAAGCGACGGGGTGCGCAACACACTGGTGACCTTAATCCTGTAATCGCCGCCGCCACGGGCCCGAAGCGAATCGCGGAAGGCTGTGCCTATATCTGTCAGAAGTCTGTGGGCTTCAGGCACCAGATAGGGCAGCGAGTGCGTGAGCTGATCGAGATAATAGGCCTCGCAGCTGTTCAGCCGTGTCAGCGATCCGCCAGCCCGCCAGGCCCTGTCAATGCCGTGAACCGGCTCCACGCCAAGTTTACGGGCCGAGGCTATGTGCAGGTAATTACTGTCGTTGAAGGCCTTTCGCAGCGGCCCGACAGAATTTATTCTTATTTTTCTTCCTCCGGGAGGCATCGAGTCGTAATGCGCCTCATGGCGGTTAAGGCTTCTAACCGTGTCGCGGCCGGTCAGAATGGCCATTATACCATTGTCGGCGCCATTGTCCGGCCTCGTTTCTTCACGGGGAGTTTCCGCAGGCCCGGCAGCCTGCTCCTTGTCATCAGCCTGAGGCAACGCACTTACCGGAGCCGGGACTTCCGGCCCTACGGTCGAGGCCTCCTGCAGGTCAGGCTCTGTGGCATACTCAGCCATTGTGGCGTCACCCCTGCCGCCGAAAGCGGCCCATACCAACAGCAAAACCGCCAGTGCGGCCATAACCCGGAGCGTATGTTTCTTTATATCGGCCTGTCTCATTGTGCAGCATCTGTGTTGTCACGTCCTGTCACAAGCCTGAAAAGTCTCACTGTGGCCGATTCAAGCAGATCAAGAACAAGCTCGAACCCCTCGGCGCCCTCATAATACGGGTCAGGCACATGGTCATATCGTGTGGCGATATCGAAAAACGCCGACATCCCCACAATTTTTGTCTCGTCCTCGGGTGTGGGTGCCAGACGCCGCAGATTCCTGAGGTTTGATTCGTCCATCCCCACAATCAGATCGAAACGGCTGAAATCGCTTTCAGTAACCTGACGGCAACGATGATCAAGCTCATAGCCTCTGCGTCGGGCATGTATCCTCATCCGGTTGTCGGGCAGATCGCCTACATGATAGTTGCCGGTTCCGGCCGAATCGATGACCCACATGGCATCATCGCCGTTTTCCGACACTACAGCGCGCATAAGGCCATCGGCGGCCGGCGAACGGCATATATTTCCCAGGCACACAAACAGCACCCTGACAGGCAGCCCTGCCTTGTATCTCTCACGCAACGCCTCGATCAGCGCAACTTCTTTTTTCGTCATCTTCTGTTCTGTTATTGGTCATTCCATCCCCCTTCCGCACCACAAAATTACGGAATATTTCCGTTAAGTAACCTGTCGGAATTACTTTAATGTCTGCCGACATAGAAATTTCAGCCGTTGCCGGTGCCCCGACGGTTTCGCAGACAACGCTTAACTGTACTTTCAAAATCGAAGTGCAAAACTTTCGATGTATGAAGATACATGAAATAG
>CAMWTV010000081.1 GCA_947177215.1 uncultured Muribaculaceae bacterium | reverse complement strand
CTTTACTGGTATTGTGAGTCATCGTCTCACGTCTATACCGATTGATAGCATTACGGCGTTATGCCGGGGCTGATTGTCAGGCAGCCCGATGAAATGTTGAGCGCGCATCACGATTCCCGCTGATGGCCTCCGTTTCAATACTAACGACTTTTACAGAAAACCATTTTGAGAATCGTGATGCGCGTCACGATTTTTTTATTTCAGGCGATCAGTGTGAATGCTCGCCATGATCCGATGCCATAGAGTTGAGATAGAATGCGTTTGATGTGACAACTGTGGCATTGTCGGCTATCGGGGCGAGAAGTCTGATGCGAGTATAGCCCATTGATCTGGCTCCGGCCGATACCTCCGTGCGTCTGAAATGGTAAGCAGTCTCGTTATCCTCGTCGTGAGAGTCTTCAAGCACGAAGATATAGCTTTTGCCTCCGGCTGAGACCACGGCATCGTCGGGAAGAACATCTGTTTCCTCTTCTCCGGTGCTGATAAGCGCGTTTACAGCCATTCCCGGTATTAGCTGCTGTGCTGTTTCCGAAACAATCCTGACTTTTACAGTCAGCGATCTGGTTGCCTGGTCAATTGAGCGGTTGATTTCTGAAACCATACCTTCAAGAGTGTTTCCTGGTGTATTCGTGAGCCGTATTTCAACGGTTTCTCCTGTTCTGATCAGAGGGAGGTCTTTTTCAAAAATATTCAGGCTGCAGTAAACCGCCGCGTTGTTGACTATTACAGCAATGGGGTTCTGCACATCTGAGAAACCGCCGGTCTTGACCATTATACGGCTTATCACACCTGGAATATCAGCTTTTACGGCAAATGTGGTGGCGATTTTCCCGGCGAATACAGCCTCAGGATCAATTCCGAGCTGTTTCAGCTGAACACGTAGGCCTGACACACGTGTAGAGGCTATTTTCATCGCTGTCTCGGCCTGCTCATAATTTTTTCTCACTCCGGCACCCTGTTCCGACAGCGCCTTCTGGCGTTCATATTCTTTTTGTGCAAGAGTGTTTTCCTGTTCAGCTGAAATCAGATCCTGCTGCAGGGTTACTATTTCAGTGTTTTCCACATAGGCTATGGTCTGACCGGCTTTCACGCAGTCGCCCTCGACAACACATATCCGCGTAACCATTCCCGGAATAAGGGGAGCTGCGAACGCTTCATCCTGAGGATTGACTGCTATTACACCTGTGGCCTGCACAGCATCGGCGAGCGCTTTCTTTCCGATATGTCCCAAGGTGATTCCAACTGTCTCCATCTGTGTCTGTGTGAGTTCAATCTCGTCGGTCTCTCCATGTTCGTCATGGCCGTGTGAGTGGCCGGCATGTTCTTTACCGCTGTCGGCGCCTGCATTCTCTCCTGAGCCCGAGCATGCTGAAAATGAGATTGCGAAAGCAGCCGTCAAGGCCAGTGCATATATCTTTTTCATTGTTTTCCTGTTAGATAGTTCAACGTTATTATTGTCTGGTTATAGGTGTTTATCGCTTCGGCTCTGCCGGCGAGCATTTCGTAGGCGGTTTCAAGGTTGGCCATGTATTCCACATAGTCAATGTCGCCCAGAGCATATGAAACATCGGCAATGCGTGCTATCTCGGCCGCTTCCTCTTTACCTGTTCCATTGTAGTATTCGAGATTCTTTCTGGCAGCGTGCATGCGCCCCATGGCATCGGAATATTCATTTTCCGCCTCCTGTCTGAGCAGTTCGCTTTTAAGCTGTGCTATCTCGAGGTCTTTTTTCGCGGCTCTGGCTCTGGCTCTCTGCGCTCCGAAGAACAATGGCACGGTTATGCCGACCTCAAAACCCATGAAGTCGCCCTTTTCAAAGCGGCTCCGGTCAACGTTGTATGGGTTGAAACTTTTGATAAGAGCCTGGGCAGTGGCGCCCACGGAAATGCCGGGCAGGAATTCGTGGCGTGTAACGGCAAGATTACGTTCGCTGAGTTCAATCTCGCTTGCCGCCGCCTCGCCTCGCGGGGTCGAGTCGAAGTTGTAGCCTCCATTTTCAGTCGGAGTGCTGTTGATTACTGATAACGACATGTCGGCAGGCTCGACCGGGTATTCAGCTCCGATAAGAAACATGAGCTTGCGGCGTGCTTCCTCGCAGTTGTTCCGTGCCTCGGCAAGGGCCACGTTGTTGGCGTTGAGAAGCCGACGTGCATTCATCGGCTCAAGCGGGCTGCAGTCTCCGTTGTCGAAACGAACTGATGCTATGTGCTCGAACCGGGTGTAGAGAGAGTCTTGCCGCAGGCGCAGACTGACCATCTCGCGGAAATATAACAGAGTGTAATAGGCCGATGTCACATCTCTCACGGTTTCATTAAGTGCAACGGCGTAGTTTCTTCTCTCAAGCTCTTCTTCGGCTTTGAGAGCTTTGTGACGCGCCACATATACTGTCGGAAACTCAAAGTCCTGACTGACGGTAATGCCGTTTTCAGGGCCTCCCCCTCCGGTTGTCTCCTGTTTGAGGGTCAGAGAAGTCTGTTCCGGGTCAAAGGCAGTGCCTTTCAGAATACGGGCTTTTTCAACAGCGCCCGACGCAATCTGTAAGGCCGGATTGTGTGAGGCTGCCGAGTCGATGCACTCGGCAAGCGTCATTATCTCGGCGCCTCTTGAGTTGATTGCAGCGCCTGAAGTTGCCAGGGCTGTAATCAAGGCTATGCGATATATAGTGTTCATTTCTTTGTTTTTGTAAAGGTTTCATAAATGGCCGGCAGCACCACAAGCGTGAGAATAGTGGCTGTGAGCAACCCACCTATCACCACCGTTGCCAGCGGGCGCTGGACTTCGGCTCCGTCGCCGTGTGAAAGCGCCATAGGGAGGAATCCGAATGAGGCCACAAGGGCGGTCATTATAACCGGACGTAATCGCAGCTCACACCCTTGAATCACACGCTGGCGCACATTCTTCATCCCGTCGCGTTCGAAAGCGTTGAATTGCCCCACGAGAACAATGCCGTTGAGCACCGACACTCCGAAAAGAGCTATGAACCCGACTCCGGCCGATATGCTGAAAGGCATATCTCTGAGCCACAATGCCACGATGCCGCCGATAAGCGACAGCGGAATTGCTGAAAACACATATAGTGTTTCCTTGAAATTCCTAAGTGTGGCATAGAGCAGGGCGAGGATAAGCAGCAGGGCCAAAGGCACAGCTATTGCAAGGCGTCCGGTAGCTTCCCGGAGGTTCTGGAACTGTCCGCCATAGGTGTAACGGTAACCGGCCGGAAGTTTCAGCTCCTTTTCGAGAATGTTCTCGATCTCGCTTACGGTTGACTGCACGTCGCGGCCACGCACGTTGAAACCAACGTAGATGCGACGTTCGCCTTCATCGTGGGTTATCTGCGACGGAGCTTCTTTAAACGATACATCTGCGATCTGTTCCAACGGGATGCTGCCACCGTCGGGGAGAGGTATATACAGGTTTCTGACAGCATCTATGTCGGTGCGCAGATCCTTGTCCATGCGGACAATGAGATCGAATCTCCTGTCTTCCTCGTAGACGTCGCCGGCCACTTTTCCGGCGAAAGCTGTCTCAAGAATGTCGTTGGCTGTGGCAACGGTTATACCATAACGGGCCATACGGTCTCGGTCGTAGTTCACCTGAATCTGAGGCAGACCATGAACCTTCTCTACTTTCGGCTCTGTAACTCCTTTGACGTTTCTGATCAGCGATGCCACTTTATTGGCCGACTCACTCAACACACCCAGGTCGCTTCCGTAAATCATTACAGCAACATCCTGTTTTATGCCTGTTATAAGCTCGTTGTTGCGCATCTGTATGGGCTGGCTCATCTCAGCCTCCATGCCTGGAATGGCACTGAGAGCATGAGCCATCTTCTCCATAAGCTCATCTTTTGTTTTAGCCGATGTCCACTCCTTTTTCGGTTTAAGAGAGATCAGCATGTCGGCTCTTTCAACCGGCATCGGGTCGGTGGGAATCTCGGCGCTGCCGATACGTGTCACGGCCTGCTTCACTTCAGGAAATTTTTCTGTGATTATTTTTTCCGCAAGTGTGGTAGACTGCACCATCTGTGTAAGTGAGGTGCCCTGCGCCATGCTTATCTCAACAGCGAAGTCTCCCTCTTCAAGAGTGGGAATGAACTCTCCGCCTAACCGTCCGAACAACCATATCGAGCCTGCGAAAAGCGCTATCATGACTGATATGACCCATGCAGACCTGTCGAGGCAGAATGTAAGAACCGGGCGATAGATTTTGTGGAACCATGCTATCATACGGTCGGAGAAGCTGGTTTTATGTTCGCTCTTTCTACTGAGGAAAAGCGCGCTGGCCATGGGCACATAGGTGAGCGACAATATGAACGCTCCCATGATGGCGAAGAATATAGTCAGGGCCATTGGCTTGAACATTTTACCCTCGATGCCGCCGAGAGTGAGCAGCGGCAGATAGACTATCATGATTATGATCTCGCCGAATGCCGCGCTGTTGCGTATTTTCGACGCGGAGAAAAACACTTCCTCATCCATCTCGGCCCGGGTCAGAGATCTGCCGCCATAACGACTTTTGTTGACAGCTATATGGTGGCAGACTGCTTCGACTATGATTACAGCTCCGTCGACAATCAGACCGAAGTCGATAGCTCCAAGGCTCATCAGGTTGCCGCTTACGCCGAATGCCTTCATCATGCCGAATGCAAACAGCATAGACAGCGGAATGACAGATGCAACCACAAGGCCTGCCCTGAGGTTGCCCAGGAACAGAACGAGTATGAACACAACGATGAGGCCTCCCTCGATAAGGTTGCGTTCGATTGTCGATGTTACGCGGTCAACGAGCTGGGTGCGGTCTATGAACGGCTCTATCACCACCCCCTCGGGCAGAGTCTTCCGGATCTGTTCGATCTTGTCTTTTACGTTTTTGCTGACTTTCTGGAAATTCTCTCCTTTCAGCATCAGTGAGATTCCGGCCACAACCTCTCCCTCGCCGTTGCGTGTCACGGCACCATAGCGTGTGGCATGCCCGAAGCGCACATCGGCTATATCGCGGATAAGCACAGGCACTCCGTTTACGGTTCTGACAGGTATATCGCCTATTTCGTCGAGGTTCTCAACAAGGCCGAGGCCGCGGATGAAATACTGATTGCTGTTTTTTTCGATATAGCTTCCGCCGTTGTTGCTGTTGTTGTCGGCAAGCGCCGAATAGACTTCAGGCAGGGTAACTCCGGCTCCGGCAAGCCGGTTCGGGTCTACCGCTACCTCATATTGTTTTACAAAACCGCCCCAGCCGCTTACTTCAGCCACACCTTCGGTGCCTGAAAGCTGCTTGCGAACAATCCAGTCCTGCAAAGTGCGGATGTCGGCAAGCGAATATCTGTCTTCATAGCCTTTGTCGGCCCTGATTGTGTAGTGATAAATCTCGCCGAGGCCGGTTGTTATGGGCGCCATGCCGATGTTGGCTTTTCCCTGAGGCAGTGCATCCTCGGCTTCTTTCAGAGCCTGGCTTACCTGTTGCCTTGCCCAATACACATCGGCTCTCTCTTTGAATACAAGAGTTATCACCGACAGGCCGCTCCGGCTGATGCTCCGGCGCTCGATGACATCCGGAATATTGGCAAGAGCCATTTCGACAGGTGTTGTGATAAACTGTTCCACCTCCTGTGCGCCGAGCGACGGGGCAGTGGTTATTACCTGCACCTGATTGTTGGTTATGTCGGGGGTGGAGTCGAATGGGAGCTGTGAAAGCGACCATCCTCCCCACACAATCAGGATTACAGTCAGAATTCCGATCACTACTTTATGTGTGATCGAATAACGTATTAATTTTTGAAACATTGTTTTTGAGATTAGACTGACAATTATGGCTTCTGTGCGGCATGCGGAAAATTAGGCCGCATACCGTTGTGGCCGTCAAAAGGTTTGTTTTTCTTTTGTCAGAATATCTCGGGAGGAGCTCTAAGGCTGCCGATGCGGTAGAACCGTGTTGGGTTTATGTGGCAGGTAACATCGGTGCAAGCAGTTGTAAGCAGTTCGGTTTCGTTTGCCTCAGGTGTCGGGATGATCTGTGACATGATTCCGGCGTCGGCAGGAAACAGAAGGTGTGACAATGCGGAATGCTGCTGCCGTCCGGTCAGATAATCGCTTTTCTCGATGCAGTGTGACGGAGAGCCCGGCATGTGGTTACTGTGATGATCATGATGTCCGCAGTCATGATGGGCCTCTGGATCATCGCAGATCTCTTCGGTCAGACATATTTCGCTTCCATGGTGATGGTGCGGCACGAACGGCATGATCAGCAGAAACACCACTGATGTCACAATAGCCGCTATGTATGCCTTTAGTCTCATCATCTGCAAAGATAGCTAATAAATCGTGCATAACCAAGGCGTGAATTGTTGGCGGCCTTCTTTTTTAACACCAATGATTATGAAGGTATGGGCGATATTGCCTAACTTTGCATACTCATACAGGTGAAAAGTGCGGATTATTACATAAAATAATTTACAAGCTTCACCACTGACTTGTTTATTGATCTTCATAACTAATTTAATAACCACATTATCAGAATTATGGCAAAACATTTTGTTAAAGCCCTTGTGGCAGCGGCATGTATAATGTCATTCGGATCGGCTTCAGCCCAGTTCAGCCTCGGAAAGGCAATCAAAGGCGCAGGCAAGGTGGTGCAGGCTGCCACTCTTACCGACGACCAGATGGCGGCTTACGTAAAGGAATATATCGACTGGATGGATGAGCATAATCCGGTTACCCCTGCCGACAATCCCTACACACAACGCCTGAACAGGCTTACCGAAGGTATCACTGAAGTTGAAGGGTTGCCGCTGAATTTCAAAGTTTACGATGTTATTGATGTAAATGCTTTCGCATGTGCCGACGGCAGTGTACGCGTGTTCTCGTCGCTGATGGACATTATGTCTGACGAGGAGCTTCTCGGCGTTATCGGCCATGAGATAGGCCATGTGGCCCATAAGGACTCAAAGAAATCTTTCCGCACGGCGTTGCTGACATCGGCTCTCAAAGACGGTGTGGCGTCAACATCGGGTAAAGCCGCCGCGCTCACAGAGTCGCAGCTCGGATCGCTTGGCGAGGCTCTGGTGAATGCCAACTACTCTCAGAAACAAGAGCGTGATGCCGACGACTACGGATATGAATTCCTGAAGGGACATGGCAAGAACCCGGCGTCGATGGCGCTTTCGTTCAAGAAACTCAAACAGATGCAGGATGAGGCAGGTGCGAAGAAGAACAGCAAACTCAATCAGCTCTTCTCGACGCATCCGGATCTTGAGACCAGAATCAAGCGCATGGAGCAGCGTGCCACAGCCGACGGTTATTCCCTGACTCCCGAGGCGGAATAACATTTGCCGGTTCATAGACCATACAGAATCAGGCCTGAGACAGCTACTTTTACGGCGATTGTCTCAGGCCTGATTTATTTAATGTTTTCCCGGATTATTTTCCCGGATGAGGTGTAACGCATGGCATTGACGAACCTTACTCTGCGCGGCACAGCGTGAGAGGGGAGCACATTGCGGCACAGGCTGATAATTTCAGCTTCATCCATGTCGCAGCGCAGAAGTGTGACTCCGACGGTCTGCCCCCATTTGTTGTCGGCAACGGAATGGATGTAAAACGGTTCCGGGAGTATCCCGACGAGTTGTTTCTCGATCTCTTCAGGGTGAATCTTTATGCCTCCTGAATTAATCACGTTGTCGTAACGGCCAAGCCATCGGAATGTATGGCAGTCGATAAGGCTGACAATATCGTTAGTGACGAGGTGTCTGAAACTGAATTCGGGAGCGTTGATGACAAGGCAACCGCGCCCGTCGGTGTCGAATTCTATTCCGGGCATGGCTTCATATTCATTGTCGCCACACCGGCGCAGGGCAACATGGCTGCATGTCTCAGTCATGCCATATGTTGCGAAACTGTTCCATGGCTTTTCAGCGAGCCTTCTTTCTGTTTCGGGCGACAGAGGCGCTCCGCCTATAATGAGATTCTTAAGCCGTGTACAGGCTGTCGGGTTGTCTATAAGTTTATCACACTGCGAAGGCACAACAGCCATCAGGTCAATGTCGCCGTAGTCGGAAACCATTACATTGTTTGACGGTTTTTCGGCAATCAGGGTGCATTTGGCCTCGATGGCTCTGACAATCATCATTTTGCCGGCGATATAGCTTGTAGACAACGGACAGAATAGCCGGGATGAGGCTGTGATGCCGAACCGCACGTTGGTGCTTCGGGCAGACATGCGCATGTCGCTCTTGAGCAGTCTGATCTCTTTAGGCGCGCCTGTCGAGCCTGAGGTGTGGGCGGTTATGTAATTCCGGCAGTTCATCCACTCGTCGATGAAACGTTTTTCATCAGGGCCGATTCCCTGCCATGTGTCCAGATAATGTGTGTACATTCCGTTTTTTTATAAAAACAGCTCTTTCACCCCGGAGAAGCTTTCTCCCGGCTGAAAACGCAGATAGTCGTGTTCCTGCCGCAGAGGACACGAGAAGTTGTTTGTGTATAGCGCTCCGGTGCCAAGCCCTTGAGGCATTGATGTTTCATAGCCTGATATCCACTGTGCTATGGCATTCAGTCCGATATTCGACTCAAGGGCTGATGTGGCCCACCAGCCGATATTGCGCAGGCGGGCTTCACTGACCCAGCTGTCGGCCTCTCTGAACCCTCCGCACAGCGATGGTTTCAGAATGATATACTGAGGTCTGATTGTATCGAGCATTTCGCCTTTTGCCGCATCGCTGCGGAATCCGATCAGCTCCTCGTCGAGGGCCACGGGCACAGGCGAAAGCCGGCAGATGCGGGCCATCTCTTCCCATTGGCCCTGCTTTATCGGCTGTTCGACAGAGTGTATTTTCAACGGTGCAAGTTGCTCGAGCCGTTCAAGGGCGTTTTTAGGAGTGAACGCGCCGTTGGCATCTACACGAAGCTCTATGT
>CAMWTV010000080.1 GCA_947177215.1 uncultured Muribaculaceae bacterium | reverse complement strand
TTTCATAACCGACAAGGGGGAGTATTGCGTGCGGTTTGATCTGAACGAGCATGCTGTGCCGCTGTTGCCGGGTTCGGATGAGATTTATGTTCCGTGGCAGAAGGCACGCGAGTATCTGTTGCGCTGCCTGCCGCTTCATCTTCAGCCTTGATTGCCAACAGGATGTCTGACAGCAGTTTTTCGTTGCTTCCGGAGAATGTAGCCGGATTTTTCCGCGGTCATGGCATCAGGCCGGGTGCGCTCTTGCTGGTTGCGTTCAGCGGGGGTGCCGATTCAACGGCTTTGCTTGCGGCGTGTGTCGAGGCGGGTTTCCGGTGTCGTGCGCTGCATTGCAATTTCCAGCTCCGCGGTGACGAGAGCATGCGCGACGAGCAGTTTGCCCGAAACATGGCTTCGCGTCTTGGATGTGAGATAGAGGTCGTGAAGTTTGATGTGGAGGGGAGAAGAGCGGTTACAGGCGAATCGGTTGAGATGGCTTGCCGGTGGCTCAGATATGATTGGTTCGCCCGAATGTTTGACATGGCCTGCGAGCGTGGCGAGAATCCGGCTTGTGTTGCCGTGGGACACCATGCCGCCGATAATGTCGAGACGTTTTTTCTGAACGCTTTGCGTGCCAGCGGGCTCAAAGGTATGGGTGCTATCTCAAGCCGACGCGATATTTATATGCGTCCGTTGCTCCATGCCGACAAAAATGATATTCTCGGTTATCTGTCCAGACGAGGACTGGACTATGTTACAGACTCGTCGAATCTGTCGGACTGTTATAGCCGCAACAAACTTCGCAATCAGGTGATACCGGTTCTTTCGGAGGCATTTCCGGACGCGGCCCGCGGCATTGAGCGCACCATAGGTAATCTCAGGCGCGATTATGATCTGCTTGCATCGCTGATTGACAATGCAAGGCGTTGCTGTGTGGAGGCTGACGGGTCGGTGAGGCTTGATGAGGTGGTGTCGCAGCCTTGTTCATCCACGCTGTTGTTTCATCTTCTCGACGGCCAGTTGCCGTTGGCGGTTGTGGAGAATGTGCTGAAGGCTTATGCGAGGGGGGAGAGCGGACGCAAGTTCGGCTGCGGGCTTAATGATTTTCTGCTTGACAGGGGCCGACTGGTCAGGGTTGATGGGTTTTCGCAGCAGGATAAGCCTGAGATAAAGGGGGAGGTGCTCGGCGTGGAGAATTTCAGGCCAGAGAGGCGCAACGATGTGATCTGGCTCGACGGAGAGGCGGCTTCGCTGCCTTTGTCGGGGTGGCGGTTGCGTAGATGGCGGCATGGCGACAGGCTGAAGCCGTTCGGCATGAAAGGCTCGAAGCTTGTGAGCGATCTGTTGTCGGATCTTAAAATTCCGCTTAACGAAAAAGAGAACTGCTGGGTGTTGTGTTGCGGTGACGAGATTGTGTGGGTAGTCGGGGTTAGGGCCTCACGGCTGTTTCCTGTCACGGGGCAGTCGAGAACGGTGATAAGGCTGCAGGTTGTTTCGGTTTCAGACGTTGAGAGCGGGCAGCGAATGGCTGATGTCAGGCCGAATGAGGCTTGAAAATGGACTTTATGTGGAGATAAACGCAACATTAACAAATTTTAAACAGTGAAATGTTGGCAGTTCCAGATTCATTTTGTTATTTTGCCGTGCTTTAGAAAAGCGTTCTCACACTAACTAATGCTTTTTCAGAGTAGAGATCTTCGGCGATGCGTATTTTCGCCGTGTCAGCAAGACCTTAAACAAAATACCGGTTTCGACCGACATAAACTGACATTTTTTGCGGCATGCGGATTTCATTATTTCCGTTCTGCCTTTTAACTTTGCGCGATTCACAGTTGTTATGACTAAGGATCAACAAACAGAAAGGATTAAAAATATGGAAGCAGTGAAATTTCCGATAACACAAAAAGATGTAGACTTCATGGAGATGGCGGCGAGAATCGCCGAAGAAAACATTGACCGTGGAGGCGGGCCTTTCGGCGCCGTGATAGTTCGCGACGGAGAGGTGGTTGCAACCGGAGCCAACTCGGTGACCCTGACGAATGACCCTACGGCTCACGCCGAGGTGAATGCGATAAGGGAAGCCTGTAGGAAAGAGGGTACGTTCTCTCTGAAAGGGTGTGTGGTGTATAGCTCGTGTGAGCCTTGCCCGATGTGTCTGTCGGCGCTTTACTGGGCCGGTGTGAGCCGCATATATTACGGCAACACGCAGGATGATGCCGATGCGATCGACTTTTCCGACAGGTTCATATACAAGGAACTTGAGAAGAAGAAAGCAGACAGGGCGCTGCCCTGCATACATATCGAGAATGCCTCGACAATAAAGGCGTTCGAGAAATGGGCGGCAAAAACCGACAAAGTGGCCTACTGAGGCGGGCGCAAGGACGGATGGTTGAGAAAACGTATTGATTGATGAAATGAATGATTGAATGAATGATTGATTAATTGGAGTATTAATTTGAATGAATGAGTGATTTATCCGGGCCGACCCGACTGTAAGGAACGGTTACCCCCGGATGTGACGATTACGAGAATTTACACGTCACTTAAAAGAATACTGATATGTTTGTTTCATATACAACTCCCAATTAGGAAGGAGCGGGGATCGATCATAAGCGAGCCCGGCTTCAAATTTTTTTGCCCTGCTGTTTTCTGGGGGAGGGGAAGGGGGCGTTGCCGGTTTAGCGACGCACGCGGTTCAGAAGGCGCTGAAGATTGGCGCGGGTGAGGATGCGCATTGACAGGAATGTTACAAGATAGCCGGTTGACAGGGCTGCGATGACTGTGCCTTCCCTTATGCCGTCGATGCGTCCGGCCATGAGCAGCGACAGCAGGGCCGCGAGTGAGACAAGGCTGATGTCGAACCATACCTTGAGCTTGCCGAACGGACGGTTGTAACGGCGCGAGGCGTATTTCACGAATCCTTCGGCGCTCATTATGGCTACGTCGGGTTTTACTTCAAGTGTTACTCCGACAGCCTGCGACAGGCAACCCGCGGCAAGAAATCCGAGAGCCATGGGATAGCCGGTGATTACTGTTCCTGACATTAGCGCCATGTTGGCGTCGATAAACGCTGAAAAAATAAAAGAGAAGGGGATCTGGAGCATGATCTCGATTCTGTCGCGCCGGGTGCCGTTGCCTTTGACAAGCAGAAACTGGCCGATGATCAGCAGCATGTTGAGCGCGAATGTGGCCATTCCCAGCGTAAGGGGGGTGTTGAGCGAAAGAACGTAGTTTATGCTTGAGATAGGGGTGGTTCCCAATGAGGATGTGACGATGCAGACCACTCCAAGCGACAGAAAATAGAGTCCGGCCACAAAGACCGAATACCTTAAAAACATACCTTTCATATTTCTCACGAAATTTTTCACA
The DNA here is from genome assembly GCA_947177215.1 of uncultured Muribaculaceae bacterium. Lineage (GTDB taxonomy): Bacteria > Bacteroidota > Bacteroidia > Bacteroidales > Muribaculaceae > UBA7173. The sequence continues at coordinate 5,669 of CAMWTV010000080.1, read as the reverse complement.
AATTTACGAAAATATCCGTGGCCGGAATGGTGTTGCCGTTTGTTTTAACATTTGGCATCGTCAGAAGAAATCATTAAATTTGCGGAACCAATAATTTTTCTGGCGATTATCGTCGCCGGTTTCTTATTCAACTTATCCAAAACATAAAATCTAAACCTTAAACACAGGTGCCATTTGCAATGAGAAATAGATTTTCAAAAAAGGTGCTGGGCGGCATGTTCGCGCTGGCGGCTGTTCTCGCGCCGGTTTCAGTTCATGCGGCAAAGTCAGTAGGGAAAGCTGACAAAGGGTCAATTTTCCCCGGCGAGGTATGGAATGACACTGACGGCAATCCGATCAACGCCCACGGTGGCGGTCTGCTTTACCATAACGGAAAATATTACTGGTATGGAGAATACAAGAAGGGGGAAACCGTTTTGCCCGACTGGGCGACATGGGAGTGTTATCGAACCGATGTGACCGGTGTAGGCTGCTATTCGTCGCCTGACCTGGTGAACTGGAAGTTCGAAGGGATTGTTCTTCCCGCCGAGAAAGATGATATTTCAAGCGATCTGCATCCGTCGAAGGTGCTTGAACGACCGAAAGTGGTCTATAATGCCAAGACGGGCAAGTTTGTGATGTGGGCCCATGTCGAGAGCGCCGATTACAGCAAGGCTGCCGCCGGAGTGGCAGTTGCCGACTCGCCTGTGGGGCCGTTCAAATATCTTGGTAGCTTCCGTCCGAACAATGCCATGAGCCGTGACCAGACTGTGTTTGTGGATGATGACGGCCGGGCCTATCAGTTCTATTCGTCGGAAGAGAACGCCACGCTTTATATCAGCGAGCTTACAGACGATTATCTGCGCCCGACGGGCCGCTACACACGCAATTTCATAGGAAAGAAGCGTGAGGCGCCGGCGGTGTTCAAGCATGAGGGGAAATATTATATTCTTTCGTCGGGATGCACAGGGTGGGATCCGAACCAGGCCGAACTGGCTGTTGCCGATTCGATAATGGGCGAGTGGAAAACTCTGGGCAATCCATGCACAGGCCCCGACGCCGACAAGACATTCTATGCGCAGAGCACCTATGTGCAGCCGGTGGCCGGCAAGGATGGACTGTATGTAGCTATGTTTGACCGCTGGAACAAGAAAGACCTCGAGAACTCGCGCTATGTGTGGCTGCCCATGAAGTTCGACGGCGACAGGATTACCATTCCCTGGCGTGACAGCTGGAGCCCCGATGAGTTTGCCGACAAGGGGCGCTTCGAGGCCGGCGAGGGTACATTCCTTCTCAATGGCGAGCCGTTTGTGGTTAAGGCTGCCGAGCTTCACTATCCGCGCATACCGCGCCCTTACTGGGACGAAAGGATAAAGCTTTGCAAGGCATTGGGGATGAACACGGTGTGTCTGTATGTGTTCTGGAACGCGCATGAGCCGCGCGAAGGGCAGTTTAATTTCGAGGGTCAGAATGACCTCAGGGAGTTTGTAAAGCTCTGTCAGGCCAATGACATGAAGGTGATTCTGCGCCCCGGGCCGTATGTATGCGCCGAGTGGGAGATGGGCGGTCTGCCCTGGTGGCTGCTGAAAAAGAAAGATATACGTCTGCGCGAGTCAGACCCTTATTTCCTTGAGCGTGTAGACCTTTTCCAGAAGGAGGTTGCGGCTCAGGTGGGCGATCTTACGGTTGCCAACGGTGGCCCGATCATTATGGTTCAGGTTGAGAACGAGTATGGTTCATATGGCGAAGACAAGCAGTATGTAGGCCAGATACGCGATATGCTGCGCAATAATTTCGGCGAGGATGTAACGTTGTTCCAGTGCGACTGGTCATCGAATTTCACTCTCAACGGTCTGCCCGACCTGATCTGGACGATGAACTTCGGAACAGGCGCCAATATCGACCAGCAGTTCGCGCGGCTTAAAGAGCTGCGTCCCGACAGCCCTCTGATGTGCTCGGAGTTCTGGAGCGGATGGTTTGACAAATGGGGCGCCAATCATGAGACCCGCCCGGCCGAGGATATGATTGCCGGCATCGACGAGATGCTTTCGAAAGGGATTTCGTTCAGTCTCTATATGACTCACGGCGGTACGAACTGGGGGCACTGGGCAGGAGCCAACTCTCCGGGATTCGCACCTGATGTGACATCGTATGACTATGACGCACCGATCGACGAGTCGGGCCGTGTAACGCCCAAATATCACGCTTTGCGCGGCACACTGGCAAAGTATGCCGACGGGCAGCTTCCCAAGGTGCCGAAGGGAGCGCCAACGGGCGAGATAGCAGAGTTCACCCTGACTGAGCTGGCTCCGCTGTTCGACAATCTGCCCGAGGCTAAGACAGACCGCAATATCCGCACCATGGAGGAGTATGACCAGGGTTTCGGATCGATTGTCTACACCACTACGCTGCCACGGTTCGCCGAACCGGCTCTTCTGAGCATGGACGCGCATGATTTCACTCAGGTTTTTGTGAACGGGAAATATGTCGGCAAGCTTGACCGCCGTAACGGTGAGAAGACAATCAAGCTGCCCGCATGTCCCGACGGAGGTGAGCTTACCATACTCGTCGAGGCGATGGGCCGCATCAATTTCGGCCGCGCCATCAAGGACTTCAAGGGGATTGTGGGCAAAGTGGAGCTTACGATCGATCATGACGGGCGTCCGTTTGTGTGCGACCTGAAAGACTGGAAGGTCTATAATCTTGAAGACGAACCGGCAACCTATGACCGTATGGATTACAGACCGCTCGCAGGATTCTCTCAGGATGAAAACGGCCGTCTGCCCCGTGGTGTCTATCGCGGAACTTTCAATGTGAAGAAGCCTGCCGACACATTCCTTGATTTCCAGACATGGGGCAAGGGGCTTGTGTTTGTCAACGGTCACCCGCTGGGACGTATATGGGAGATCGGCCCGCAGCAAACGCTTTATATGCCCGGATGCTGGCTCAAGAAGGGTGAGAACGAGATTATGGTGTTTGATGTTGTGGGGCCGCGCGAGGTCAAGGTGAGAGGTTTGAAATCGCCTCTGCTTGACCAGCTCCAGGTGCAGAAGCCTCTGACCCACCGCCTTGAAGGTGAGAATCTTGACCTTACAGGGCTTAAGCCTGTGGTTTCGGGTGAGTTCAAGCGGGCTAACGGATGGCAGAACGTAAAGCTTCCGGAGGCTGTGACAGGGCGTTATCTGTGTATCGAGGCAGTTGACGGTTATGAGGGGGACGCTGCGGCGATAGCCGAATTCTATGTGGTCAACGACAACGGAGAGCGAATCTCGCGCGAGCCGTGGGTTGTAGACTATGCCGACAGCGAGGATGTGAGCAAGCTGAACTGCTCTGCCGACAAGCTGTTTGACCTTCAGGAGTCAACCTACTGGAAGACCGCCAAGGGGGCGGCATATCCCCACTCGGTTGTTATCGATCTGGGTGGCGACCATAATGTGAGCGAGATTCAGTATCTTCCCCGCATGGAGGCCGAGGTGCCGGGCGCTATCCGCCATTTCCGCATCTATCTGTCGGGGGCGCCTTTCAAGAAATAAAAGGGGCAAAGACGTCAACATCCTCGCCATGAGGATATGAAACAGGGTCGTGTGTCAGGATGTTCAATTCTGCCACACGGCTTTTTTTTGTGGAGTGTGTGGTGCGGATTTCAAGGCCGCCGACTGAATTAATTGAGATTATCTGTTGAAAAAGCTGTAACTTTGCAGCCGGAAAAATCTGAAAAACTTACACGCCATGTGGATTCTTTTTGCGGTCTGTTCGGCGCTCGGACTCGGACTTCAGGATGTGATGAAGAAGAGTTCGGTGCGCGACAACAATGTGCCTGTCGTGTTGTGGTTCAACACTCTGTTCAGTTGCCTGCTGATGTCGCCGGTCATCATATCACTGGTCAGCGGCGGTCAGATCGGGCTTGGTGAGAGTGTGACCGGACATTTGCTGATAGTGCTTAAAGCTGTCATAGTGTTGTCGTCGTGGATTCTCGGTTATTTCGCCATAAAACATCTTCCGCTCACTATCCAGGGGCCGATCAATGCCTCGCGTCCGGTGATAGTGCTTGTGGGTGCGCTGGTTATTTTCGGGGAGAAACTCAATGCGATGCAATGGGCGGGGATTATTCTCGGTTTTATGTCACTGTATTTCATTAGCCGTCTCGGGGCCAAGGAGGGTTTCTCGTTCAGGAACAGCCGATGGTTGTGGATGGCGATAGGGGCTACTGCCCTTGGCGCTGTGAGCGGTCTATATGACAAGTATCTGATGCAGTTCTATAAGCCGCTTGAGGTGCAGGCGTGGTATTCGTTTTATCAGGTGGTGATAATGACTCTGGTGGTGGCGCTGATGAGGCGTAGCGGTGTCTCGACAGTGCCTTTCCGCTGGCGATGGACGATAATCGGGATTTCATTGTTTCTCACGGGGGCCGATCTGGCTTATTTCTATGCACTGTCGCTTCCGGGGTCGATGATCTCGATAATATCGATGATAAGGCGTGGCAGTGTGATTGTGTCGTTCTGTTATGGCGCTCTGATTCTGCGTGAGAAGCATGTGAAGGCCAAACTTATTGATCTCGCCCTTCTGCTGCTTTCGTTGATGCTGCTTGTGATAGGATCAGGAATGCGATAGCGGAGGGCGATGTTGCGGGGATGGGAGGAATGAGTTATCTTTGTGTGAAACAACGGGCTTGCAGGGAACAGGCACGGATTTAATTGACCGTTTATGGCAAAGGAAAAACATGGGGCAGGGAAGACTAATGTGGCGCGCCTGCTCGACAGGGCGGGAGTTGACTATGAACTGATTCCGTATGAGGTTGATGAGAATAACCTTGCGGCTGATCATGTGGCCGAGGAACTTGGCGAGGATATCGAAACGGTGTTCAAGACGCTTGTGCTGAAAGGGGAGTTTCCCGGACGGAATGCGGCCAATTCGAACGCGGCCGGATATTTTGTGTGCGTGGTGCCCGGCAACGGGGCCGTAGACCTGAAAAAGGCGGCTAAAGCTGCCGGCGCGAAGAAGGCCGATCTGATTCCGATGAAGGATCTGTTGCCTCTGACGGGGTATATCCGCGGGGGATGCAGCCCGATAGGGATGAAGAAACCGTTTCCGACATTTTTCCATGTCACAGCGCTTGATTTCGACGTGATTTATGTGAGTGCCGGGGTGAGAGGGCTTCAGCTCAGGATTAATCCGCAGGCACTGATCGATTATGTGGGTGCTACGGTCACGGATCTTATTACAGTTTCTCAGTGATGAACAGTTTCGGAAATATATTCAGGCTTACCACGTTCGGCGAATCGCACGGGCGTGCGGTAGGTGGGGTGATCGACGGTATGCCTTCTGGTGTGATCATTGACCTGAACAGGGTGCAGGAAACTCTTGACCGCAGGCGCCCCGGCCGGTCGAGGCTGATGTCGGCCAGAAACGAGGCCGACCGTCTGCAGATTCTTTCGGGAGTGATGGGCTATGACCGTGACAGCGGTGAGGTGAAACCTCTGGACAACGATTCCACATGTGGCATCACGCTTGGTTCGCCTATCGGTTTTATGGTTGAGAACCGGGATTGCCGTTCTGCCGATTATGAGTCGATGAGGCATGTTTACAGGCCTTCGCATGCCGATTTTACAACTGACATGCGTTACGGAATACGTGACTGGAGGGGCGGTGGCCGTTCGTCGGGGCGGGAGACTCTGGCGCGTGTTGTGGGG
>CAMWTV010000079.1 GCA_947177215.1 uncultured Muribaculaceae bacterium | reverse complement strand
GGGCACAGTGATGCGGATGTTGGGCACACCGCCGTCGACATGGGCAATGCGAGTGCCGAGCTCGGCCATCTTGTTCACTTCGTCGACACGCTTTCCGGCGAGGTAGTTCAGACCGTCGAGGTTGGCCTCGTCAGAGGGGATCACAGTGGTGTGTTCGGCCTTCTCAACCGAAAGCACAGTCTCGAAAATGGTGCGTTCGCCATCCTGGATCCACTGTCCCATAGAGTGGAGATCGGTCGAGTTGTCGACAGCTGCGGGGAAAATTCCCTTATGGTCTTTACCCTCCGATTCGCCGTAGAGCTGTTTCCACCATTCGCCGAAGAAGTGGAGTTTGGGATTGTAGTTGACCAGAATCTCGATTTTCTTTCCGGCACGGTAGAGAGCGTTGCGGGTAGCGGCATAAAGAAGCGAGGGGTTCTCGGCGCCGGCGGCTACGGTAGCCTTCTGCATGCGGCGGGCACCGTCGAGAAGAGCGCGGATATCAAACCCGGCAACTGCAATCGGGAGCAGACCAACCGGAGTGAGCACCGAGAAGCGGCCACCTACGTTATCCTCGATAACAAAAGTCTTGTAACCCTCTTCGGTAGCCAGCTGACGGAGGGCACCCTTTTTGGCGTCGGTAATGGCAACGATACGCTTTGAAGCCTCGGCCTTGCCGAGCTGAGACTCGAGCTGCTCTTTGAGCAGACGGAAAGCGATGGCGGGTTCGGTGGTTGTGCCTGATTTTGAAATAACTATGATGCCGAACTTTTTGTCGCGGAGAAGATCCTGAAGCTCGTTGAGATAGTCTTCACCGATGTTCTGACCGGCGAAGAGCACACGGCAACGGCGTTCGTCGCCGGCTGCGCGGAGCATCGAGAAAGAATCGCCCAGAGCCTCGATCACAGCTTTGGCGCCGAGATAGCTGCCGCCGATGCCGATGGCCACCACATAGTCGCAGTTCTCACGGAGTGACTTGGCCGAAGCCTCGATGTCGGCCACCAGAGCCTCGCCTGTCTCTTCCGGAAGGTTTACCCAACCGAGAAAATCGGAACCTTCGCCGGTGCCGTTATGGAGTTTGTCAAGAGCCTGGGCCGATGCTCCGTAAAGCTCTTCGATCTGCCCGGTTGTGACTGTGCCGAGCACTTCTTTCACGTTAACGTTAAGTGTGTTCATTTGATTATGTTGTTAGAAGTTGTTTTTTACCTGCTATAAATATAACGCAAAGGTAGCAATTAATTCACTTCCATGCTTTGACAAAAAGCTTTTTTCACTATTTTTGCACTCAATAAACCGAATGCTGTAAACAATTCCAACCTTTTTCAGATATGCTGCCGAAAGAATTAGCCTGGGCCGAAGAGGCCAACTGCGCCATAACTGTGTGCGATGTGGAGGGAACGATAATCTACATGAACCGACGGGCCTGCGAGACCTTCGCGTCACACGGCGACCTTATAGGAAAGAATCTGTTTTCGTGTCATTCGGCCGGATCGCAGGAGAAAATACGCCATATGCTCGCCACCGGCGAGAGCAATGCCTATACGATATCGAAAAACGGGCTGCGCAAGATGATTTATCAGACTCCCTGGCGAGTCGACGGAAAAATTGCCGGAATGGCGGAGATCTCGATGGTGATTCCTGAGGAAATGCCACATTACATACGCTGAACAAAACACTACTGATGCCATGAAGATAAGAACGATTGTGATGACCGTCGTGATGGCCGCGGTCGCGCTGGCCAATGCGGCCAATCCTGTAAACGGGATGCTGGAGAGGATTGACCGGGGAGCTTCGAAAAAATTCGCTACCGAGATAAAGGCCGACCCTTCGGGAGAAGACTATTTCGAGGTAAGCCAGAAGGGTGGGAAAGTGCTGGTTACGGGCAACGATTATGTGAGCGTAGCCACAGGCATAAACTGGTATCTGAAAAATGTGCTGAAGATTCACCTGTCGTGGAACGGCATGACGGCAACACTGCCTGAAAAACTTCCGGTGATGGCCAAGCCTGTCAGAAAGTCGACCGACAAAAAACTGCGATACGATTTCAACTACTGCACCTATTCCTACTCCATGCCTTTCTGGAACTGGGAGAGATGGGAGCGCGAGATTGACTGGATGGCCCTTCACGGAGTCAACCTGCCTCTGGCGGCGGTTGGCCAGGAGTGTGTGTGGCGCAATATGCTCACGCGGCTCGGATACACCGCCGATGAGATAAACAGCTTCATAGCCGGCCCCGGATTTCTTGCCTGGTGGGCCATGAACAATCTCGAGGGGTGGGGCGGCCCGCTGCCCGACAGCTGGTATGCCTCGCAGGAAGCTATGCAGAAGAAAATTCTCGCCCGCATGAAAGAGTTCGGCATAAAGCCTGTGCTTCCCGGCTACAGCGGCATGATGCCGAGCAATGCCGATTCGAAACTGGGCCTGAACGTTATAAAATCGCCGCTGTGGAACGGTTTCACCCGTCCGGCGTTCATCTATCCTACCGATCCGGCATTCGCCGAAATGGCGGCTTTGTATTACGCCGAGCAGCAGAAACTTTTCGGAAAGGCCGATTTCTATTCTATGGATCCGTTTCATGAATGCAAGAATGCCGACGAGTTTGATTTCGATGCCGGAGGCAAGGCTGTCATGGCGGCCATGAAAAAGGTGAATCCCAAAGCCATGTGGGTTGTCCAGGCATGGAGCGAGAATCCGCGTCAGCAGATGATCGACGGCCTTGAGGCGGGCGATCTGCTTATTCTCGACCTGTTTGCCGAATGCAAGCCCATGTGGGGCATTGAATCGCCTGCAAAGCGTGAGAACGGTTTCGGAAACCATAAATGGCTTATGTGCATGCTTGAGAATTTCGGGGCCAACGTGGGTCTGCACGGACGCATGGACGAGCTTCTCGACAACTACCGCCTTATATCGACACATCCGTTGGGCAAGAACTGCCTGGGCACTGGTCTGACCATGGAGGGATCGGAAAACAACCCGGTGATGTTCGAGCTGATGTCGGAGCTGCCATGGATGGATGCGGTGCCGTCGAAAGAAGACTGGCTGCGCTACTATGTGAAAGCCCGTTACGGCAGTTTCGACGCCCGGATATATGACGCATGGGTGATTCTGGCCAACAGCATATACAACGCCCCGATGGGCAACATACAGCAAGGCCCCCACGAATCTATTTTCTGCGCGCGTCCGGGCCTTGACAACCTGCAGGTGTCAAGCTGGTCGAAAATGAAGAACTATTATGATCCGACAGCTACCCGCGAGGCTGCGCGCCTGATGCTTGAGGCTGCCGAAAGTTTCAGAGGAAACAATAATTTCGAATATGATCTGACCGACATAGTGCGGCAGGCCATAGCCGACGAGGGGCGACGCACATACCAGCATGCCATAGCCGACTACAAATGCTTTGACCGGAAAGCTTTCGAGGCCGGAAGCAAGAGGTTTATGGATCTGCTGACAATGCAGAACAGGCTTCTGGCCACACGCAGCGAATTCCGTGTGGGTTCGTGGATTGCCAAGGCCCGCGACTGCGGCACTACTCCCGAAGAGAAAGATCTCTATGAATGGAACGCCCGCGTGCAGATAACCACATGGGGCCCGCGCCAGTGTGCCGATGCAGGCAAGCTGCGCGACTATGCCCACAAGGAGTGGAACGGCATTCTGAAAGACTTCTACTATCCACGCTGGGAAGCATTCTGGCAGACCCTGCGCGACACTTTCGACGGCAAACCGCTTGAAACCATCGACTATTATGCCATGGAGGAACCCTGGACTCTCGACAAGACTCCCTATCCGTCGGCACCTGAAGGTGACTGTATAGATACAGCCCGCGATGTGTTCAATGCCGCATTCCACCCATAAGCCGCCCCCCCTCTTTATGGAAACCTCAATGAAAAAGCCTGCGACGCGGCTGCTGTCGCTCGATGTGATGAGAGGCATGACCATTGCCGGCATGATAGTGGTAAACAATGCCGGTGGGCCGCAGTCGTATGATTATCTGCGTCATTCGGCATGGAACGGGCTTACCCCCTGCGATCTGGTGTTCCCCTTCTTTCTCTTCATCATGGGTGTGACAACCTATCTGTCGCTGTCGAAAAACGGATTCAGAATGTCGTGGCCCGTAATGCGCCGCGTGATGTGGCGCGCCGCCATGATAATCCTGATCGGGTGGGCGCTCCATTGGGTGGAACTGGCGTGTAAAGGTGAGCCGCTGGCCTTCGCGAAGCTACGGCTTACCGGAGTGCTTCCGCGCATAGGCCTGTGTTTCGGCATCGTGTCGCTGATGGCGCTCTGCATGAGCCGCAAGGCCATGGCGTGGAGCGCGGCAGCGCTGTTGGCTGTCTATACCGTTCTTGTGTGCTGTTTCAACGGCTACGAGGCCGACGCCACAAATTTCAACGCAGTCTTTGACCGCCTGGTTGTAGGCGAGGCACATATCTATCACAAATCGCCTGTAGACCCTGAAGGCCTCGCAGGCACACTGTCGGCCGTGGCCCACACAATCATAGGGTTCTGCTGCGGGGCTACGATCAAAAGCCGTCGGCCTCTTGCCGACCGCATTCTGAGCCTTTTCACAGCCGGATTCCTGCTGATGGCAGGTGGATTCATCCTGACCGAATGGATGCCTCTGAACAAGCGCATATGGTCGCCTACGTTCGTTCTGGTGACAACCGGACTGGCAGCACTCCTTCTGGCAGCGCTGGTCTATATAATCGACATAAGAGGGAAACGGGGATGGAGCCGCTTTTTCGAGTCGTTCGGTGTGAATCCGCTGTTTCTCTATGTAATGAGCGAGCTGATTGCGGTTTTTGTAGGCCGCTTCGGCAACAAACCGGCCATATATGGCGGTTTTCTGTCGGTATTCCCCGATCCGTATGTGGCTTCGGCGGCATATGCCGTGTGTTTCATGCTTCTGACAGGCGCCATAGCCTATCCGCTTTACAGGCGGCGGATCTACATCAAACTGTGAGTCATCGAGCGCAGATAGAGCGGAGCTTCGGGGCCGAGGCTGAAAATAAGATCAAGAACCGAAAGGCCGGGGATGAAGCCGTGTGAAGCCGAACGCACTTGCCAGTAGGGTGTCAGCGAACTGCCTATGCGGCTGCATGCGGCCGCAAACAGGGGATAGCCGCTGTTGTCGGCCTGTTCCCCACCTGAGGTGCATGTAACCTCGGTCTCTATTCCCAGCGCCGAACGGATCTCGGCATCTATGGCGAGGTCAAGATCGGCTATTGTCGGATAGCGTTCGGTAACACCTTTTGTGAGAAAAGGGAGGAAGCGGTCAATGTAAAATTCAAAGAAAGGGGTGCGCCCGTAGGCCGATTCGAGAGTGACACGGTGAACATGCCACCAGGCTCCGTGAGCGCTTGTTCCGGTCTGGTTCCAGCGTGCGTGAGGAATGCCGTGAGGCCGTGTGACCGGTACTGTCAGCTGCACCGGCCCGTGGGTATCGGCTATGTCACAGCGGTGAACGGCTTTCTGACGCTTGTCGTAGGGTGCGCCGGCGTCAATGACAGCTTTTCCGAAAGCGGCCATAGTCGCATACCAGGCAATATTGCCGTAATAGCGCAGCGGGAGAACAACGGTTTTCTCCGGGAAAACAATCAGGTGCGACATAGTGTGCCGGCTGTTTATTTGTCGGGGTTGGCGTCTTTGAGAATACGGTTCCAGCGTATTCCTCCGTCAAAGAGCGATTTATCCTTGTCGAACGAAACGAGCACACGCCATGGAGTTCCCACGATATGGTCTTCAGGCACAAATCCCCAGTAACGCGAGTCAAGCGAGTTGTCGCGGTTATCGCCCATCATGAAATAATAGTTCATTTTGAATGTGTAGTAGTCCACAGGCTCGCCGTTGATCCATACTTTTCCGTCGCGCCAGCAGGCGTCGGGGTTGTTCTCATAATCTTTTATCACACGGCCATAGATTTCCCATGCCGAGCGGTTCATCTTCAGCGCAGTGCCCTTGGCGGGAATCCACAATCCGTTCTCACCGCCGTAGTCGGCCCGTGTCCATCCGTCGGATATTGCCTGAGGGAACAGTTTCACAACAGTCTCGGGCGAAGGAATCTGCTTCATTACACGGGTCACACGGGTGCTGTGTTCCATATCCTCGACCATTTTCGCTGTCAGAGGCGACACATAGACCGGCGGCACCGATCCGTCGGGATTTACTCTGAAACCGAGCTCACGAAGCGAAGGGATGTCGGCCGGGCTGATCTCGACACTGAACCTGTCGTCGACAGGTATGCCGAATTCGTCGAACTCTTCGGGAGTGAGCGGTTTTCCGTCTGACTGATAGAAATAATTGAACTGCACATTTTCGGGAGTCATGAATTTTTCACCGTCGATATATATGTCGCCGTCGTCGATCTTGATCCAGTGTCCCGGCAGACCCACACAACGCTTCACATAATTCTCGCGCCGGTCGACCGGACGATATATAAGTTCGCCGAAAGTGGCTTTGTCGTTAAGCACACGGTCGCGACCGTGCAAGGCTACCAGAGTGTAGAAGTCGGGATTCGAGACCTTGCTCATCACCGAATCGCCGGCGGGGAAATTGAACACCACAATATCGCCAGCCTCGATGTCGCGCATCCCCTTGAGGCGCTTGTAACCAACCGAGGGGTTATCGAGATAGCTTTTTCCCAGCCCGAAGGGGAGCTCGTTGTGAACCAGAGGGAAATAGACCGGGGTCATGGGCACACGTGGGCCGTAGACCGCCTTGTTCACAAACAGATAGTCGCCGGTATAGAGTGTTTTTTCAAGCGACGACGAGGGTATCTGATAGTTCTGTCCGATGAAAGCGAACAGGAAATAGACCAGTATCAGGGCATAGACAATGGCATCGACCCACGACATGACACTTCTCACCACACCGTTTTTCGACTTTTTCCACCATGTGAAAGGGATATATCCGGTGATATAGATGTCGAAAAGCAGAATGCCGCCCAGAAGCAGCCACCAGTTGCCCATCCAGGCCACCCAGAGCACAAAAAGCAGCATCACAACCGAAAACCTTATCCAACGGGTGGGACGGTTCTCCCTTACACGACGCCTGAAACCTTCTGCAAACGATTCTTTTTCGGCAGAGCTATCACAGATATTATTGTTGATGGGTGAGTTTGTCATAAATTCAACTGTTAAATTTTAAAGATCAGAGAGCATGTCATTGACCGAAAGCAAACCTTTGCGGTCAGGATTGGCTACAACCCATTCGGCAGCCATGACAGCTCCGAGGGCGAAACCGTCGCGCGAGAAAGCGCGGTGTTCGATGGTTATGGCATCGACCGGAGAAGTCCAGCTGACAATATGTGTGCCGGGCACTTCTCCCACACGCTCATGGCTTATGACCATGCGCCCGGGAGTATCAGAAGTCTCATCTTCAGTCCACCCCTCAACACGCGGGTTGTTGGCAATTATCCCTTCGGCAATGGTGATGGCTGTTCCCGACGGATGGTCGAGTTTGTGGATGTGGTGGATCTCTTTCATTGCCGGGGCATATTGCGGAAACTTCTCCATCAGCCTTGCGAGATATTCGCTGACACGCATGAACAGATTCACACCTATACTGAAGTTTGAGCTCCAGAGCAGGGTGGCACCCGTCTCGGCGAGAATATGCCTTACACGCGGCATCTGATCCATCCATCCGGTTGTTCCCGACACAACAGGAACACCTTTGGCGAAAGCCCGCTCGTAGTTGAGCGCGGCAGCTCCGGGAACGGAAAACTCAATAGCCACATCGGCTCTGGCGAAAGCCACGGAATCGAAATCGTCGGCGTTCGTCTCATCTATGCGACACACAATCTCATGCCCGCGCTCAACTGCGAAACGCTCGACCGCATGACCCATTTTTCCATAACCTATAAGAGCTATTTTCATTTTCGTAGGTTTATCTGTTTTTAAGTTCTTTCTTCACAACGCGGGGAATAGAGACAGTGGTGAACACAAGCAGAGCGCCTCCGGCCAGTGTGAAAGCCCAGCTGTCGCGAGTGTAGCTGCCGTTGTAGAACAGGAAAAAAGCCGCCACACAAAAGAAAACCGCACTCCACGACTCTATGCGGTAAAGACGGCGTATGCGCGGGTGTGTTCCGGTGTAGCGTGTCATAAGTTTTCCGACCAGAAACATCACAGCCCCTGCGGCATAAACATATTTCCACCATGCGCCCACGGTCTGCGGGCCCTGATTCACATTGAGAATAGGAAGCATCGTGCCTGCGGCTATGGCAAGCAGGCCGGCTATGGCAAGGATAACAGTCCAGGTCTTGGGTGGTTGACCCATCATTTCATCGAGTGAATAATTTTTCTTTTCCATTTTATCTGCAATAAAAATAAAGAAAAACAGGAGTCAGTCAGTTATTACATAAACATCCTCATTGAGACGCTGCATATGATATTTCTCACGCACAATGCGCTCGAGTGTCGACGGATCGGTGTCAAGGCTCATGTAAAGCGAACGGTAATATGACATTGTGTCATTATTTTCTTTTATCTCGGCCTCGAGTTCCCTTATCTCGGCATCAAGTTCGGAACTCCGCGAATAGGAATTCTCGTTGAAGAAAAGCACAAACACAATGAAGCCCACAGCCACAATCAACGGAAATGTGATGTAGCGTCGGCACCAGCGGTATATTTCAGTAAGCTTATGCTTCATTTAAACACACTGTGTATGAAAAAGCGGCGAGGAGCTGAACGGCAGCGCAAGCCGGATACAAAGGTAGGGATTTTTCGGGAGTGTGAACCATTAAAAAATGTTTTTTTGGCAAATCGCGGCGAATGCGCTAACTTTGTGACTGCCCCCGCACTGCAACTATGCCCGGGCCATTGAAAAAGCAATCTCGACCATGACAAAGAAATATGATTTTCTGGTGATAGGTTCCGGAATAGCCGGAATGAGTTTCGCGCTTAAAGTGGCAAAGAAAGGCCGTGTGGCGCTTATATGCAAAACAACCCTCGATGAGGCCAATACCGCTCTGGCACAAGGTGGAGTGGCATCGGTGACCAATCTCGAGGTCGATGATTTTGAAAAGCATATCCACGACACGATGGTGGCAGGC
>CAMWTV010000078.1 GCA_947177215.1 uncultured Muribaculaceae bacterium | reverse complement strand
ATCCCGGCCAGACTGCTTGCATCTGTTCACAAACGAATGGCGCCACTCGAGATCACAGACCATTTTCTGTTTCACTCCGTTATAAGGCACCTTCCTGAGACGCGACACAAGCCCCGCCGGGAAGATGATTATCGGGTCATTGCCGGCGAAGGCCTCGTCGAGCTTACGGTATGACTCGCGCGACTGGTGCCCGAATTTATTGATGGGCAGAAACACGCTTTCAAGCGGCTTGACCGCCATTAGCAGGTCATTGACAACAAACCACACCTGGCCTCCGTAATGACGGTGAATCACATCTATCAGAGCCATCCCGTCAAGACCTCCAAGAGGATGATTGCACACAAACACCACCCGGCGATGGTCTTTAGGAGGCAAATTCTTCTCCCCTTTCACCCTGACGGTTATATTGAGCGACTCAAGCACGCCGCGACAGAATTCAGCCCCTGTCTTTCCGGCGTTGGCCTCAAGCAGGGCATTCATCTCATCCTGACATATGACACGTTTCAGGCGACCGACAAGCCACGAAGGTATCAGACGCGAAAGAAAAGGCAATCGCGAACGCAACACCTCTTCAACGTCGATCTTTATCACTCCGCCGGTTTTATCTGGGTCTTTCATAAACTCATGTCAGACTGCACACAGCCGCTATACTGATTATATGATTTTACCTGAATTTAAATTCACTCTAAGATGCAAAATTAATATATTTTGGCGGGAATGCCATAAATACGCCCATAATTTCTTAAGTTTGCACAGTAATTACCACTCCAGTAAAATAATGCCGCAAAATTTCATCGACAGAACATCAAGGTTTCTTGAAAACCTTGGCGCGTCAGTCAAATCGCTTGTAAAAATAGCCGTGTCGGGCAAACCGACACTCAGACCGAGCCTTTGCCATAGAAATCAGGAGCCATGCAGACGGCTGATTATTCTCGGCAACGGCCCGTCGCTCAGACAGAATCTCGACAACGACATGGCGATTCTGTCGGCATGCCACACAATGGCGGTGAACTTCGCAGCCAACACACCCGAATTCTTCAAGTTACGACCTGAATATTATGTTCTGGCCGACCCACATTTTTTCAGCAACCTCTCAGACCCCAATGTAAGCCGCCTCATCACATCGCTGAATGCCGTTGACTGGCCTATGACAATTTTTGTACCATCGTCTGCTCGACTCAAAGCGGGTCTGCTGAACAATCCTTGCCTGAAAACAGAAAAATTTCCGTTCGTAGCCGCCGAAGGATTCCCTTCGTTTGTCGCCATGGTGCTGTCGCGCGCATGAGCTATGCCTCGGCCGCGCAATGTGCTCATACCCTCTATAATGATAGGCGCATGGCTCGGCTACGATGAAATATATCTTCTCGGAGCCGACCATTCGTGGCTCAAAACCTTGTCGGTTACAGACGAAAATCAGGTTGTCACCGTGCAGCCGCACTTCTATAAGGAAGACAAACGCGAAGAAGAGCGCATACGCTCGGTGTATGAAGGGAGGAAACTTCATGAGCTTCTCGAGAGCTTCCGCATAGCATTCAGCTCCTATCACACAATCGAAAACTGGGCATCGCGCAACGGAATCTCCATAATAAACGCCACGCCCGGATCCATGATCGATGCTTTCAGACGGGCATCGCTGTCATCACTGAAAAACGCTGATTAACTTATGGCTGACACCTTCCATACCATCTCCACCCCGTCAGAGGGTATATACCGCGAAAAGATGAGCCGCTTTCTGGCGTTCGCACACCCTGTATCCACTGCCGACGAAGCCAAGGCGGTTGTAAAGGATTACGCAAAAAAATTCTTCGATGCCCGACACGTATGCTGGGCCTACATGATAGGCGCCGACCGCAAAGAGTTTCTGAGCAACGACAACGGCGAACCATCGGGAACCGCCGGAAAACCGATACTCGGACAGATAAACTCCTTCGGCCTGACCAACATAGTAATTGTGGTGGTGCGCTATTTCGGAGGCATAAAACTCGGCACATCGGGGCTTATCGTGGCTTATCGTGAAGCTGCCAGAGAAGCCATACAGGCGGCACAGATTATAGAATGCCACGAGGAAACCTCCATTACATTCACCTTCCCCTATCTGGCCATGAACGATGTGATGAAAGCCGTCAAAAGCCAGGAGATACACATTCTGCGCCAGGAGTTTGACAACTCCTGCCTTATGGAAGTATCGGTCAGATCTGATTTCGCCCAGGCTCTTGCCAGCCGCCTCTCCGACATATCAGGGGTTTCGCTGACCGAATAAAAGACAACAATGCAATCACGAGAAAGGCGCTGTGCGGTCGGCAACGACCTATACAGCGCCTTTCTCGCGTATATCCTGTTTATGCAAACATCAGCGCATCTCAAGGTAGGTAACCTTGTCCATGTCGCCATAGTCAAGATTCTCGCCGCCCATACCCCAGATAAACATATAGTTTGAGGTTCCGGCAGCAGCATGGATCGACCACTCGGGTGCCATCACAGCCTGCTCGTTATGAAGCCATATCAGACGGTTTTCCTGAGGTTCGCCCATCAGATGACATATTGCGTTACCTTCAGGCACATTGAAATAGAAATAGCACTCAACACGACGGTCGTGGGTGTGGGCCGGCATGGTGTTCCACACGCTTCCGGGCTTGAGTTCCGTAAGCCCCATCTGAAGCTGACAGGGGCCCTCTTCAAGCACATTGCTGACAATGAGCTGATTGATCACACGGTCGTTGCTCTCCTCCATCTTGCCGGCAGCAAACGAGTTGGCTTTTATCGAGCCTTTGCGCCAGTCGATGGTCACAAGCTGAGTCTTGTAGGCTTTATGGGCCGGAGTTGAATTGAGATAGAACTTAGCCGGATTGGAGGCATCCTTGCTTCGGAATGTAACCTTTTCATTGCCGCGTCCCACATAGAGCGCGTCCTTGAAGTTAAGCTCATAATCCTTTCCGTTCACACTCACAATGCCGGGGCCTCCTACATTTATCACACCCAGCTCGCGGCGCTCAAGAAAATACTCGGACTTCAGCGGATCGATAGTCTCAAGCACCATCTCCTTGGCAACGGGAACAACTCCGCCATAGACAATGCGGTCATACATGGAATAGGTCAGATTTATCTTATCCTGTTCCATGACCTTATCCATCATGAAATGAGAGCGAAGCTGCTGTGTATCGTAGCGTTTGTAGTCGTCGGGATGAACGGCACGCAGAATCGAATAGCTTGTCTGTGCCACGCCACTGATGGCGGCGGCAGTCATAGTTATTGCAAGAAACAGTTTTTTCATTATAGATTTCAGTTAAAATATTATTTTCCGGTAATAGCAAGAGCCTCGCGACACTTGTCGGTGATATATTGCCAGTCGCCGGCTTCGATACGATCTTTCGGAAACAGTTTCGAACCCATTCCCACACAATAGACCCCGGCCTTGAACCATGCCGAAAGGTTTTCTTCAGTTGGTTCTACACCGCCGGTAACCATCAGTTTAGACCACGGCATCGGGGCGAGGAGGCCTTTCACAAACTTCGGGCCGAGCACATCGCCGGGAAACACCTTGCAGAGATCGCACCCTGTTTCCTGAGCCGCGCCTACCTCGCTGACACTTCCGCATCCCGGGGTGTAAGGCA
Source organism: uncultured Muribaculaceae bacterium (assembly GCA_947177215.1). GTDB lineage: Bacteria > Bacteroidota > Bacteroidia > Bacteroidales > Muribaculaceae > UBA7173. Next base: position 5,472 of record CAMWTV010000078.1, on the reverse strand, counting down.
CTCCGCGACGGTTGCACACTTTCGACACTTCAGGATTGAACAACGGGCCTACTACAAAACATGCGCCCAACTGCATGAACAGAGCGGCTGTTGCCGGATCTACAACCGATCCGACTCCCACCGCCATCTCCGGACATTCAGCCGCCGCGAATTTTACCACTTCGGCAAATACCTCATGGGCGAAATCGCCACGGTTGGTAAACTCAAAGGCACGCACACCACCCTCATAGCAGGCTTTCAGCACTGCACACGCCGTGGCGGCGTCTTTATGATAGAACACCGGCACAACAGGGGCCTCGCCCATCTTTCCCAACACAGCCAGTTTATCGAATTTTGCCATATTTATCAGTTTTTCAGAATTTATCAAACAGTATCAACGCTGCACACGCCCGTTTGCGTTTCCACCCGCAAGCGCGAGCACCTCGGCTTCAGTAACCAGGTTGAAGTCGCCGGGAACTGTGTGTTTCAAGGCCGAGGCAGCCACAGCAAACTCAAGAGCCTCACCCTGCGAAGGCATTGTAAGCAATCCGTGGATTATGCCGCCTGAGAACGAGTCGCCTCCGCCAACACGGTCAATAATCGGATCTATGTCATAGCGTTTCGACTCATAAAACTCTTTGCCGTCGTAAATCATCGCCTTCCAGCCGTTGTGTGTCGCTGAATAAGATTCACGCAAAGTCGAGACAACATATCTGAAGCCGAACTCTTCGGCCATAGCCTTGAAAATGCCCTTGTAGCCTTCGGCATCGGTAGCGCCACCCTCCACATCGGCATCAGGCTTGAAACCGAGACAAAGTTCGGCATCTTCCTCATTTCCGATACAAACATCGACATATTTCATCAACGGGCGCATTATCGACTGGGCCTTCTCCTTTGTCCACAGTTTCTTTCGGAAATTCAGATCGACACTGACAGTCACCCCGTGGCGCTTTGCCGCCTCACAGGCCAGACGGGTCAGTTCAGCGGCCTTGTCGCTGATAGCCGGAGTGATACCGCTCCAGTGAAACCATGAAGCACCCTCCATAATGGCATCGAAATCGAAATCGGCCGGATCAGCCTCGGCGATGGCCGACCCTGCGCGGTCATAAATAACCTTCGACGGACGCATCGAAGCTCCCGTCTCACAGTAATAAATTCCAACACGGTTGCCGCCGCGGGCAATATGATCGGTCTTGACACCATAACGGCGCAACGCATTGACAGCGGCCTGCCCTATCTCATGTGCGGGAAGCTTGCTTACAAAATAGGCGTCGTGCCCGTAGTTGGCGCAGCTTACAGCCACATTGGCTTCTCCTCCACCCCATATCACATCAAACGAATCAACCTGCACGAAACGGTGGCAGCCCTGAGGCGAAAGCCGGAGCATTATCTCTCCGAGCGTTACTATCTTGCTCATCTTTTTATCTTTATTTTTTATTTACTCTTAAATATCATTCGACACTCTGAATTTCATCAGAATTTTTCTCAGCCATGGCCTTCTGGTTCTTTATAATGTGGACACGGTTCCACCACATCATCCCCATAGTCACAACAACCAGCAGACCGGCACCTATCCATTTCAGGCCATGTGTCAGCTGGAAGATAATCCAGGCCAGCGGACTTGACGCGAAATCGAGACTTCCGCCGGAGAACCCTTCGGGAATGGCCACCGCGGCGTCGCCTGTAACGTTATATACATCTTTCGCCGCCAGCGTAAACCATGGAGCCAGGTTCGTTACAAGGAACAGGCCGAGAACCATCACTACCAGACCGACTATGAATGTTTTGACCACATTGCCTTTGGTGAAAGGGAGCACCAGAGGGAAAACATAGAACATCCCTGCAAGCGAGGCAAGGGGAAGGAACTCGTTGCCGGGCAGGAACACAGCCAGCGCCAAGGTGACGGGAATAAGCAACAGCGAGACCACAAGCGTTGCCGGATGGCCTATGACAAGCGCCGGACTCATGCCTATGCTCAGACCGTCGGCACCCTTAAATTTGCGGGCTATCAGCTGGCGTGTGGCATCGCTGATGGGCTTAAGTCCCTCGATGAACAGCACCGTGACGCGGGGAATCAGCTCCATGACTGCCCCCATTTTGATGCCGAGACCGAGAATATAAGGAATCTTGTCGACGATCTCGCCCCAGCTGCTGCATGTCAGACATCCGATCCCGACACCCACAATCACACCCAGGAAAAGGGGCTCGCCAAGCAGGCCGAACTTCTTTTTCATACCTTCGGCGTCGATTTCCAGCCTGTTCATGCCGGGAATACGGTCAAGTCCTTTGTTTATAACCCAGGCGAAAGGAGCGAAACCTGCACAGAAAGGCTGCGGGATAGAGATCCCATCCATGCCTTCATAGAATCCCTGAAACTTCTTCGCCGTTATATCGGCTATTATAAGGGTTATGATATAGCATATCACAGCGCCGAAGAATCCCCATGCCAGCGAATCGCTTGCAAAATAGATCACGGCACCAATGAAAGCGAAATGCCAGTAGTTCCACAGATCGATGTTCACCGTGCGGGTGGTCTTTGTGAGAAGCATTATGATGTTGACACCAAGACAGACCGGAATGATAAACGCGCCTACAGCCGTGTTATAGGCCACAGCCGCAGCCGCAGGCCATCCCATGTCGAACACTTTCAGCTGAAGGTCGTAGATCTCCACAACGGTGTTGAGCGCAGGGCCGAGAGCCGATGTGAGCAGAGCCGTAACTATCGACAACCCGATAAAACCCACGCCCACTTTAAGGCCGGATTTCAGGGCATCGCCTATGCGTATGCCGATACAGACGCCAAGAACAGTGAAGATGACAGGCATCATCACAGCCGCGCCAAGGCCGATTATATATTTGAAAACTTCTTCCATAGCGATAAATCGGTTTATTTTACAACAACACGCAACGGACTCCTGAGGCCGTGTGCAAAACGGGCCAGATAATCAGTCCAGGCCACGGAATCGGTCATCTCGGCTTTAGACCAGCCCGACCCCCACCAGTAGGTAAACTCCTCGCCGCCGGCATATGACTTAGGTGCGAGAATATGCCCCAGAGCGTCGCCACACGGCTCATCGAAAGCCCGGTACTCGAAAGTCTCGCTGTCTGGCGACACAACACCGACAAATATGGTTCCGTTACCGTTGTCGGCGTTTTCAGTCAGATCGGCATAGGCCATATAGCCGTCGGCCTGCGCAAGAGTGAAGCCGTCGGGATTCTGACGGTGCACCACAATTCCGGGAGCAACACGTTTCCCCGAGCTAAGACCGTTATAGCTCACGGTTGTGCGGTTAAGATATGATCCACGGTCAAGCGAGATAAGCCGGGTCTCGACCACAGCCGAATCGCCATCGACCGTATTTTCGCCATAAACAAGTCTCACTGTGAAACGGAGCGGCCCGTTATCAAGTATCTCATGGCTTTTATAGCAGTAGGGATACACAATCTCGCCCGCGTCATTGAGCAACGCGGCTGTGCCGCCACCCAGAGTCGGCCCCACGGCATACACATCCATTCCGTTTCCATGGTCTTCATGAAACGAGATATGATTCACACAATGGTCGTGATAACGGCGGTCTATGACACGCGAAGGAACCGATTTTGTCCATATGTCATATCCGAACGCCCTTTCGCCCGACTTCTGCAAAGCCGGCCCGTAGGCCCTGTATGCAGCCCTGTCGTTCTCCCATGTCATATCGTCCTTACGCTCCGGAACAAGCCTTCCGTAAACCAGGCTATCGGTCTTGGCCGGGGTTCCGGCCACAATCCGGTAGTGTGATGTGGCGCCGCTTTTAACCGTGGCCGGAAAAATCAGTTTGCCATCGTAAGTTATCTGATATGGCACCTCATCTCCGTTCCGGTCAAGAAGTCTGAAGCTCTCTCCGTCGGCAATTCCCGAAACAAGAGCCATCTCCACCTCAGTCACCTCATTCTCACGGTCGAAGTCAGAAGGGTTCGTAACCGCTATCTCATGTCGGGTGGTGCAGGCGCTTGCGGCAGTCAAAACCGCCGCAAGCGCCATTATATTCAGTTTTGTTCTCATCTCGGCTGTCATTTGGGCTGTTTGCCGATATATGCCAGAATGCCTCCGTCAACATAAAGCACATGACCGTTCACAAAATTCGAGGCATCTGAAGCCAGGAAAACCGCCGGGCCCATCAGATCCTCAGGTGTGCCCCAACGCGCCGCAGGAGTCTTGGCGATGATGAACGAATCAAACGGATGGCGGCTGCCGTCGGCCTGACGTTCACGCAGCGGAGCGGTCTGTTCGGTAGCTATATAGCCCGGGCCGATGCCGTTGCACTGGATGTTGTGTTCGCCGAATTCAGAGCAGATATTGCGTGTAAGCATCTTCAGGCCACCTTTGGCTGCGGCATAGGCGCTCACGGTCTCACGGCCGAGTTCGCTCATCATAGAGCAGATGTTTATAATCTTGCCATGTCCTTTTTTGATCATGCCTGGAATCACGGCTTTGGCACAGATATAGGGTGCCACAAGATCTACATCTATCACACGGCGGAAATCTTCAACAGCCATCTCCTCCATGGGGATACGCTTGATAATGCCGGCATTGTTCACAAGAATGTCGATTGTGCCCACTGTGGCCTCGATATCGGCCACCATGGCCTTTACGGCATCCTCATCGGTCACATCGCAGAGATAACCTTTCGCGTCGATACCGAGTTCCTTGTAGGCCGCCAGCCCGCGGTCAACGGTTTCCTGTCGAGAACAGTTGAAAACTATTTTGGCGCCTGCCTCGGCAAACGCCTGCGCGATAGCCAGTCCGATTCCGTAAGCGGCACCTGTTACCAGCGCCACCTTCCCTTCCAGTGAAAATTGGTTCATCATTTCGTTTAAGGTAATTATAGGTTTGTATTAAGTTGTTTTCATCAGTTTCACGCTTTGCTGCTGTCAGCATCCTTACCGTCGATAAGCTCAAGCAGCTTGACCGCAGATATATACTGGAACATACCTTCAGCCACCTTCTGGGCGTCGTGCATGGCATGAACCACCGTGGCGGGACGGTTGGTGACATCGCCTCCGGCAAACACCCCCTTGCGGGTAGTCATTCCGTAGGGAGTGTCGCGAGTTATCACATATCCCTTGTCATCCACCTCTATGCCATGCGTGGTGCTGACAATACGGTTTGCCGGAGCATTGCCCACAGCCATTATAACCTTGTCAAGAGGCTCGGTGGTGACAACTCCGTCGGTCTCCACAACAACCTCGTCGAGCACTCCATCCGTATGGTGAATCTCTTTTATGCCCGATTTCCACCTGAACTTTACACCCTCGGCCACAGCGTCGTCATATTCAACCCTCAATGCACTCATCTCGTTGATTGTGCGGTGATACACAACCGTAACCTCCGATGCTCCGAAGCGCAACGCCGTTCTGGCCGCATCCATGGCAGTGTTGCCACAGCCTATGACCATAACACGGTCACCCTCTTTCACAGCCACTTCGTCGCGCCCCACATGCCCCTCCCGATAC
>CAMWTV010000077.1 GCA_947177215.1 uncultured Muribaculaceae bacterium | reverse complement strand
CCACATGCCCCTCCCGATACAGGCTCACACGGCGCAGAAAATATATGGCCTGACGCACTCCCGGCAGATCTCCCCCCGGAATTTCAAGCTTTTTGGGCTTACCGGTGCCGGTTCCCATGAATATGGCGTCGAACCCCTGTGCGAACAGATCGTCGATTGTATAATCGCAGCCAATGGTCACATTATAATGGATAGTCACACCGAGTTCCTCGATTTTTCTTATCTCCTTTCTGACCACATCCTTTGGCAAACGGTATTCGGGGATTCCGAACATCAGCACACCGCCGGCTTCCGGCTCCATCTCGAAGATCTCTATCGAGACACCCCTGCGGGCAAGCTCGCCGGCTATCGTAAGCCCTGCCGGCCCGCTCCCTATCACCGCCACTCGCCCCTTGGTTTTCGGCACGAGATTCTCTCTGATAAGCCCCATGGAACTGTCAAAATCTGACACGAACCGCTCAAGCTTTCCGATATTGATATGGGCGCCTTTTTTACCGAGCACACAGTTTCCCTCACACTGCCGCTCATGGGCGCAGACACGACCGCACACCGCAGGCAGATTGCTCTTCGCGTTGATTATGGCCATAGCGTTTCCGAGGTTCCCCATCGAAAGCTCATGGATCCAGTCGGGTATGTCATTGCTGATCGGGCAACCCTTGCGGCATTGGGGCACCTTGCAATGAAGGCACCTCTTTGCCTCGGCAATCGCCTCGACCATCGTATAATCGTTTTCTGTCTCTGGCATTTCAATCATTGTTTTTGGTCTGAAATTTATATTTCAATGCAAAGCCGGAGCTCATAACAGCCGGCTCCGTTATATATATGATACCGTAACGATACGGTTTTCTATCAATCCGGGCCACTATTGCTAATCCGTGGCCAACTAATAATATTCAATGCAGCGCCATTCAACGCCGCGTTTAAGTCAACAGTATATTTTTCACAAAAATACTAACTTTTAAGTTAACCGCAAATATTTATTTCGCCACTTTTGTCCGCATTAGTCCATATTCTGACATAAAATGTACGTTTTCGTGTCGGGTTCAATTATTAAACAGCGTTTCAATTTTTCAAAACAACTTAATTCAGGGATAACGCAGACATTAAGGCAACATAATTTTTATTCCCTCAACATAATTACACCTATTTTTGTATTGATAATATAACCTAAGTAAAAATATACTTTTATGGATTTAGTATTCCTCGGAATAGTCATATTCCTGTTCCTGCTCGCCGTCTTCGACCTTTCTGTGGGGGTAAGCAACGATGCTGTAAATTTTCTTACCTCGGCTGTCGGTTCGAAAGCGGCCTCTTTCCGTAAAATCATGATAGTGGCGGCCACAGGCATATTTATCGGAGCCGCCATGAGCAACGGCATGATGGATATCGCCCGCCACGGCATATTCCGCCCTGAGAACCTTTCATTCTACGATGTCATCGCCATATTCATGGCCGTGATGGTGACCGACATAATTCTTCTCGACGTGTTCAACTCTCTCGGCATGCCAACATCAACCACCGTATCGATGGTGTTTGAACTGCTTGGAGCCACATTCGTGGTAGCCCTGTTCAAGATAGCCGCACCTGAAAGCACGCTGGGACTTGGCGACCTTCTGAACACCGAAAAAGCCCTGTCGGTCATCGTGGGCATATTCCTTTCCGTTGCGATAGCTTTTGTTTTCGGAACAGTAGTGCAGTTTCTCACCCGTCTGATATTCACATTCGAATACCGCAAGAGGCTAAAATGGAAAGTAGGCCTCTTCGGCGGAATCGCATGCACAGCCATTGTCTACTTCATGCTGCTGAAAGGGATAAAAGACCTTACCATCATGACACCTGAACTGAAAGCCTGGATCAACAGCCACACGGCACTGATACTCGCAGGTTCGCTCGTTGTGTTCACTCTTGTAATGCAGGTGCTGCACTGGTGCGGCGTCAATGTGTTCAAAGTTGTTGTGATGGTAGGCACATTCTCACTTGCCATGGCTTTTGCCGGAAACGACCTTGTGAACTTCATCGGTGTGCCGCTCACATCAATGGCTTCGTATAACGATTACATGGCTTCGGGCGGGGGCAATCTCCACGGATTCATGATGGAAAGTCTTAAAGGCCCGGCCGATACCCCATTCTACTTCCTCATTGGAGCCGGCATGATCATGGTTGTGTCTCTGGCCACATCGGGCAAAGCCCGTCAGGTGACACAGACAACCGTAGGCCTGAGCGCCAGAAGCGAAGGCGACGAGATGTTCGGGTCGTCACGCATCAGCCGCTCGATTGTCAGGGCAGCCCTCGGCGTCCACACATGGGTCAGCGAACATACGCCACGCAGAATCCGCTCATGGATAGACCGCCGCATGAACACCGAAATAACTCAGGAAGAGGATGGCGCGGCGTTCGACCTCGTCAGGGGTTCAGTTAACCTTATGCTCGCCGGAATGCTGATAGCATTCGGCACATCGCTCAAGCTCCCCCTGTCAACAACATTCGTCACCTTCATGGTTGCAATGGGAACATCGCTCGCCGACCGGGCCTGGGGGCGTGAAAGCGCCGTGTTCCGCATAACCGGCGTAATCTCCGTTATCGGCGGATGGTTCATTACAGCAGGAGTGGCATTCATTGGCGCAGGCCTCGTGGTCTGCCTTATGCACCTCGGCGGTGTGCCCGTCATGATTGCCGGAGGCATAATAGCCGTCATAATTCTGATCCGTAGCAACATCCGGTTCCGGAATAAGAAAAAAGAGGCTGCCGCCGACACTCTTTTCCAGACAATTCTGTCGACTGAGAATCCCTCTGACGTATGGCCGCTGCTCAGAGTTTATATCAACGAGAAACAGAAAATGTTTCTCGGTTTCGCCACCGAAAATTTCGTCAGGGTAACCGACGGATTCAAAAACAATGACATCAAAATGCTGTCGCGGGCCGAAAAAGCTCTGGTCACCGAAAAAGATGTGCTGAAAGGCCAGCGGCGCAAACTGACTCTGTGCATGCGGCGCGTCACCCCTGAGATCGCCATCGAGAAAAGCACATGGTTTCATCTGAGCAACAACATGGCTATGTCGATGATCTATAACCTCCGACGCATAAATGAAGTATGCAAGGAGCATGTCGACAACAATTTCCGTCCGCTCCCTGCCGAATTCCACGATTCGTTTGCCGCTATCTGCAAAAAAATCGAATCAGTGCTCACCGACTCTGATGCGGCAATAGAGGAAAGTGTTCCTGAAACCATCGACAGTCTGCGACGCCGATGCAGCGACATAAAAGATGAGCTGTCATACCGCACACGCGATGTCTATGAACTGCTTCAGAAAGGCGACATAGACAACATGACAGTGGCTTATGTATATCTGAACCTGCTTCAGGAAAGCCAGGAATTCATAACATCGCTGCGCAAGATGTTGCGTGCATCTGGCAAACTCAACCTCGCGCCATCATCCTACCGCAGTTTCTCTCACCACGACACCCGGCGCTGACCGGTGGCGAACTATCGGAACCAAAGCGCATCCCGAAATGTCTGTTTAAACTTCGGGGTGCGCTTCGTTCTATTGTCCGTAACGAAATTTTTCACTACTTTTGTCTCACAAAAAAATTCAGACAACCTTTTAAATCTATGGCAGATCTGCGCGTAAACATCGGTTCCCTTCAGTTAAAGAATCCTGTTCTCACCGCTTCAGGCACCTTCGGCTATGGCGAGGAATTCGCCGATTTCATCGACCTCAGCCGCCTTGGCGGTTTCATTGTAAAAGGAACGACCCTTAACAAGCGGGAGGGAAATCCATATCCGCGCATGGTCGAGACCCCTTCGGGAATGCTCAATGCCGTAGGCCTGCAAAACAAAGGAGTCGACTATTTTATCGAACACATCTATCCGCGCATAAAGGATCTTGACACCGAGATAATCGTAAACGTGTCGGGCGCGTCTGTCGACGATTATGTCGAGGTGTGTCGCCGTCTGGAACCATGCCATGCAATCCATGCCATCGAAGTCAACATCTCGTGCCCCAACGTTAAACAGGGCGGCATGGCCTTCGGCACAACCTGTTCCGGAGCCTCCGAGGTGACCCGCGCCGTGCGCGCCGCATGGCCGCGCACACTCATTGTCAAACTGTCGCCAAACGTTACATCCATAGCCGAGATAGCTCGCGCCGTCGAAGCCGAAGGGGCCGACTCCGTATCGCTCATCAACACCATGCTCGGCATGGCGATCGACGTGGAGCGCCGCCGTCCGTATCTCTCAACAATAACAGGAGGCCTTTCAGGCCCTGCAGTGCGCCCCGTGGCCGTGCGCATGGTCTGGCAGGTTGCAAAAGCCGTCAGCATCCCCGTTATCGGCCTTGGAGGCATAATGAACGGCCGCGACGCGCTTGAATTCATCATGGCCGGAGCCACGGCCGTTGAGATCGGCACAGCCAACTTCATCGATCCGGCGGTAACAGTCCGCATAGTCGATGAAATAAACGATTATCTTACACGGCACTCCATTTCATCAGTAGCTGAAATTCGCGGAATCATCTGACCGCCACCTGATCTTAAACAGAAAACAGCCTGTCCTGACACTTACGCACCACGCTGAATGTCAGGACAGATTGCATTCATCAGGCCAGAACAACAACAAGAACAATAGCCACATTCCACAACAGAGAATGCGAAACGCGTTCCGGCTTCTGGTACTCATTCTCATACTCGCCACTTACATGAGGCAATTCCTTAATTGCATGCAGACATGTGTCACAGCTCATTTCTGCTTCAAGCCCACACCCTCCGGCACCACACCCTGATTCAACGCTGTAAGCATCAGCCATACAGAAACCGATTGCAGCCACCAGCAAGACAAGAGCCATCCGTTGCGCGCATCTTCTTACCATTTCCATCTGATAAATCCCGGCAAGTTCTCCAATCTCCTTAAAAACCGGCCCTATGTTTCAGAAACAACATGATACAAAAAAATGGTGCGGAGATTGTATCTTGTTTTGTCCTTAAATCAGGCCTTGGCATGCCCCAGCTTAGACAAAACAACAGCCCCGCACCAGTTACCGTATATCAATGGCTTAAAACCTCCCCAACGGTTTGTCGACGTCGGGGAGATGTCCACTCACAGATAGAGCAACATATGCAGGTGCTATTGCAATTCATCTTCAAGCTGATCGTCAAACTGCCAAGTTCGATTTAAGAAGACAAAATTCAATAACACCATTTTCTGAAACGGGGCTGCTATAATGGGGAAAAGCTACAGACCGTTCCTCTCATAACACGCCCTCGGGCCTGCCCCGTTTTCTTTTCAGATATGTAGGTGATCACGGACATGCACATGCACATGAAAAGCTATCAGCAGTCCGTTTTCATAAGCAAAGTTAAAACAAATAAGTCAACCGGCAAAATTAATTTAACCAGTTTGCGTTATTTCTGTTTTTACAGCAATAACGGCCGAAACATCCGGATCATCTTACCTTCATGGCCCCAAGAGTTGTGGAATATGCCGGAGAAATAAGTGCATGCCTTATGGCATTGACAAATCTCACAGGCTTGCCCGAATCATCTCTCTCACGATACTGTTGGGCGCCAAGAATCACTGTATCGGCACCAAGCGAACGGTTTATATCATCCATAGTCCCGGAAACATGCTTAAGTTTCCGGCTACGCTCCGGGTCATATTCAAACAGATCGGGCTGTATGGCCGAAGCCTGGCTCAGACCGTCGACAATCACTCCGGCCCGTTTGTAACGGATATCCTTGCGGTAAATCTGCTCCAGCACACGCAAGGCTGCCTCAACAATTTCTGTAACCGTATTGGTTGGAGTTGTAAACGAATATGTGCCGATTTTACGATATTGCATCAGATCTTCGCTAAAACGGTTTGACCGCACAAAAACCGACACGAGCGAACAGACCGAATTCTGTTTTCTGAGCTTTGCCGCACACCTGGCCGCATAATTGGCCACATGGCTTCTGAGGTCGTCAAGTTCTGTCAGCATCTCAGGAAAACTGCGGCTTGTAAGAATGGTCTTTTTCTTTGTCCGGTCAGCCACATCCCACCCTATCGCGTTCTTTCCTTGAAGCTCAAGCCATGTGCGCTCTCCTGTGACATGAAACTTCGACCGTATCCAGCTCCTTGACCGGCATGAAAAATCATAAGCCGTTACAACACCCTCATAATCAAGCAACCGGCCCATTTTTCTACCTATGCCCCACACTTCTTTGACCGGCAGAAGCCTGAGTGCCGTTTCACGCTGCTCGTCCGTAGCTATGACGCAGCATTTGTTATAACCGGGATACTTCTTCGCATAACGGCTCGCTACCTTAGCAAGCGTTTTTGTAGGAGCTATTCCAAGACTTACAGGAATACCGGTTCCCATCTGTATCTTGCGGCAAAGCTCCTCTCCCCACCTCTTCAGATCTGTATCTGCCATCCCCTCGAGATCAAGAAACGCCTCGTCGATTGAATATTGCACCACCCTCGGCGCCTCTTCACGCAACATCGCCATAACCCTTGCCGACATATCGCCGTAAAGCACATAATTCGACGAAAAAGCCACTATTCCGGCATCAGGATAATCTCTTAGCAGCTGATAGTATGGCAGACAATCAGGCAGCCCCATGGCTTTCACTTCACGCGAACGCGCAACCACACATCCGTCGTTATTACTTAGCACCACTATCGGCGCTGACGCCAGATCAGGTCGGAACACACGCTCACACGAACAGAAAAAATTATCACAGTCAACAAGCCCTACCATATCTCACTGCCCAGACGTCTGCGCCGGTTGGCCTTTATCGTAAAAAGCACAATTCCCCACACCATAAAATTATCATCTTCAGAAATCTCTATCGGCCGGTATCTCTTGTTCGACGGCATCAGCGAAATCCGCCTCCCGTTTCCGAAACGAAGCCGCTTTAAGGTGAATTCTCCGTTCAGACAACACACCGCCAGATCGCCGTCTTCCGGTTCTACCGACTTGTCAACAAGCAATATATCCCCCTCGTCAATCCCCTCCTCGATCATCGAGTCACCCTCCACACGGGCATAGAATGTCGATGCCGGATGCTTCACAAGCTCACGGTTCAGATCAATCGACGCAGTTATATAATCCTGTGCCGGGCTTGGAAAGCCGGCCCGCACACCACCGTCGGCAAACGGCAGTTCAAGTTCCGTGGTCACATCCGCTCCATATATTTCAAGTCTCATAATTCTCCTACACTCTATCCATCCTGTTTTTTTGCAAAGTTAACACCCGGCAGTGCCGGATTCAGGCACTGTCAAGTTAATATTCCAAAAAAAATCAACGGGCGTTTTCAAGTATATACGGATAAGATGGCTGCATGGCTACCGGACAGCTATCTTTAAGAGCGCCCATTACCGTCACCGCCGAGTCAAGCGAAGCCGTGGAAACCGCCCCTACATAATAGCGCTGGTCTTTGTCAGCGAGCAGAACCGCACCGGGATAGCCGCCCTCTTTCAACCGTCCGAACGCCGACATGGCGTTGAAACGTTGTCTGAACGATGCCACTATCACGTTATAACGCGCCGACCTTCCGTTTTCGCCACCCTCAACCCTGCTTACATACATCACTTTAAGAGGAATGGAATCACCTTTATACACGGTTTTGGGCATTTCCGTCTCACGCTTGAAACCGGCCACTTCCTCAGCCGTCAGCCCTTCTGTTTTTTTTGCCTTGGCTATCTCATAAGCCCGCTGGTAGTTCTCTTCAGTTGTCTTGCATCCCTGAAGAGCCGCTGTCAGACAGACACCGGCAGCCATCGTAAGATAAAGTTTTTTCATTTTCTGCATATCATTTTAGAGAGATCAGACTTTGAATTTCCCAAGCTCTATAACCTCGAGATCACGCATATCGGCCCCGTCGACTGTAAGCTTGATCAGAGTGCGCTCCTTGTGCCAGCCGTGATGTCCGGCCGCCCCGGGATTTATGTGAAGCGTGTTAAGCTCGCGGTCAAACATGACTTTGAGAATATGGCTGTGGCCACACACAAACAGTCCGGCTCCGGCATCAAGAATCATCCGCATTATTCCAGGATTGTATCGTCCGGGATAGCCGCCTATGTGAGTCATCAACACCGTCAAGTCCTCTACCTTAAACACTTCAGCCTCACGAAATGCTCGCGCCACCACTCCCGAGTCGATATTGCCTTTCACTGCCCTGACCACCGGCACAACCTCTTCGAGGCGCCGGATAACATCTATGCAGCCTATGTCGCCGGCATGCCACACTTCGTCACAGTCGGCGAAATGTCTGGCAAACCGCTCGTCCCAACACGAGTGTGTGTCCGACAGGATTCCGATTCTCTTCATATTTCTCTTGTTGAAGGCAAAGAAGTGAACCAGGCTACCGGCAGAAGCTACCATCCGGCATACTCATTCACTTCCTTGCCATCTGTGTTATGTTAAAAATTACTCAATATCATAATCTCTCTCAGGCCGAAAGTCATCTCCCCGGTAACCGTAACCTGATCACCGCCGATAAGGTCACGCATAACCGTGCCGTAAGGCAGAATCTCCGCCGTTCTGTCCATAGCCGTGGTCACAGGCGAGTCGTTGCCGTTCATAATCACGACTATCTGCCTGTCGCCCAGGCGACGCTCATATACATACAGACCGTTCTGCGGCATAAAATGTTTCAGCGATCCCTTTGCAATCACCTCGTTGGCCTCTCCGCGGCGCCAGTTGAGAAGCGTTGAAAGGAAATTCCACGCCTCATTCTGCTTGGGAGTTCGTCCTTCGGCCGAGAAGGCATTCACCTTGTCGCCCGGAAATCCACCGGGGAAATCCAGACGTATATAACCGTCTGAAACCTTTTTGGTTCCGTGCATCAGCAGTTCGGTTCCGTAATAGATCTGAGGAATGCCGCGCGATGTCAGCAGGAAAGTCATGGCCTGCTTCCACGAACCAAGCGAATCAGGCTCCTCGAGAAGAAAGCGGTCGGTGTCATGATTGTCAAAAAAAGTCAGCACCTTCTGCGGATCGGCATAAAGATAGTCGAGCGCCAGGTGGTCATACAGATGGTTCAGGCCGTTCCACGGGTCAGTCTGCTCGTCAAACATCTTGTGGGCGTCGATCGAGAGTTTGAAATCCATAACAGTCGGAAGATTCGTCTCTACCGGATTCAGTCTGTTTCCCGA
>CAMWTV010000076.1 GCA_947177215.1 uncultured Muribaculaceae bacterium | reverse complement strand
GAGGTGCTGAGGCCGTGTGGTGTCAGCATCAGAAGCCGAATATTGTCGGTAGGCAATGTTGCAGACGGATCGCCGGAAGAGATAGAAAACGAGATTATGAAGGCGCGTCGCGATGGCGACAGTGTAGGGGGTGTGGTGGAATGTGTGATTTCAGGATTGCCGGCCGGAGTTGGCGAACCGGTGTTCGGCAAGCTTCAGCAGATGCTTGCGGGTGCGATGATGTCGATCGGGGCTGTGAAGGGGTTTGAATACGGTATGGGTTTTGACGGAGTGGGGGCGCGTGGCAGCGAGGTTGCCGATTGTTTTGTGGCCGACGGAGAGGGGCGGATATCGACGGTTACCAATAACTCGGGCGGTATCCAGGGGGGCATTTCAAACGGAATGGATGTTGTGATGAGGCTGGCCGTGAAACCTACGCCTACGATAGGGCGTGAAATGGCTACGGTGACCGACTGCGGCGAGCCGGCGGTGATAAAAGCCGGCGGAAGACATGATCCGTGTATTCTGCCGAGGATTCTGCCTGTTGTAGAGGCTATGGCGGCGATGGTGATTCTGGACGCGATGATGATGAAAAATGCAATAAGACAGTTGTGAGATGGGGCGGTTCTATAAAGACTATGCCGATTTTTTAAGTGAGCGTTTCGATGGTAAAATGCAGAAACTGACCGTCAATGCCGGTTTCAGCTGTCCGAACCGTGACGGGACGCTGGGACGCGGCGGATGTGCCTATTGCAACAATTCTTCGTTCTCGCCTGATCTGGCCGCGGGTGGCAGCGTGACCTCGCAGCTTGAGGCGGGAAAGCGTTTTTTTGAGCGGAAATATCCGGCGATGCGCTATCTGGCCTATTTCCAGAGTTATACGAACACGCATGGTGACCGCGGTCGACTGATGGATCTTTATCGGGAGGCTCTTGAAGTGGATAGGGTGGAGGGGCTGATCATTGGTACGCGGCCTGATTGCGTGTCAGACGAGCTTTTATCGGATCTTGCCGCTATCGGCAAGCCTGTGATAATGGAATATGGGGCCGAAAGCACTCACGACGAGACGCTGAGGAGAGTGAACCGTTGCCATACATGGGCGCAGACTGTGGATGCCGTGATGCGCACGTCGGCGGCCGGCCTGTCGGTGGGGCTGCATTTTATCATGGGGCTGCCAGGCGAGAGCAGAGCGATGATGATGGAGAGTGTGGAGCGTGCGGCGTTGCTGCCGGTAGACACTCTGAAGTTTCATCAGCTGCAGGTTATCAGGAATACGGCCCTTGACAGAGAGACTGTGGCTGACGAAGATGGCCGGCTGTGGTTCAGAGGCGCCGAGCTGAAGCTGTTCGAGCCTGACGAGTATGTTGAGCTGTGTGCCGGAATTGTGGATTTGTTGGGACGGATGAATCGTGAAATCGCTATCGAGCGGTTCACGGCGCAGGCTCCCGACGGGTTGCTTGTGGCGCCGAGATGGGGCCTGAAAAACTATCAGTTTGTGAATCTGCTCAACAACCGTCTGGCACGGCGGGAGGGATGAGGCATGCCGGGGGCATGTGGCTTTGTCGGATCAGTGTCGGAACGCTATGGTGCGGTTGTAGATGAAGTTTGCCGCGGTATAGATTGCCATGCCTATGATTGTGGCTATTCCATAGCCCGAGACTGTGAAGGGGCCTATGTCAAGCAGGGTTGATGACAAAGGGGTATGTGTGCTTAACGCCCATACGGCCAGGAGCTGGAGCGAATAGCAGAGTCCCCAGCCCAAGAGAAAACGTGCGGCCTCGGAGGTGATTCGGCCTTCGGAGTGAAACACCCAGGTCTTGTTCCAGATAAATGAGTTGATTACACCTGCCACGTATCCGGCGAGGTTTGAAAGATAGGGGTTGAGTCCGAGCACCGATTTGCATAGCACTATGACGATGAGGGTGACCAGAGTGTTGATTACGCCTACTGTGAGGAATCTGAGAAACTGAAGTGTAGGGAGCGGGCTCATTTTTCGGTGCTGTTATCGGAATCGGATTGGTTTTCGGGCCGGTTGTCAGATTGACCGGGCGTTTCAGCGGGGATGTCGTAGGAGAGCACAGGGAGCGACCAGTTCCAGCGCAAGGCGCCGATGCGGAGCAGTATCACGATGGTGGCGCATACGAGTTGCTGAAGGATTTCGGAGCCGCCACACGCTATTACACCCCAGTAGGCGAGGCCTCCGGCGAGGCAGGCTGTGGCGTAGATGTCTTTGCGGAAGAACAGTGGCTCCTGATTGATGAGGATGTCGCGCAATACCCCTCCGAAAGAACCGGTTATGCTTCCCATTATTATAGCTACCCACATGGGATAGCCTTCGGCAAGGGTTTTCTGGATGCCTATGACAACGAACAGCGCAAGACCGAGGGTGTCGAAAATGAAGAGCATTCGGTTGTTGCTGACCAGAAGCTTGCGGAACAGAATCACTACTGCGAGAGATATGCCTGTGACTCCGAGATAAATCCATGTCTGCATCCAGAAGACGTCGATATCGAGCAGGAGATCGCGCAGGGTGCCTCCGCCGATGGCCGTTACGAGCCCGACAGTGTAGGCGCCGAACCAGTCGAAGCGATGGAAAGCCGCCAGACGGATGCCGCTTATGGCAAAGGCAAATGTGCCTATAACCTCGATGATGGTGAGAAAAATTGATTCCAAAACAGAGTGTTGACGTGGTTAGGGGTGTCGTGTTCAGTTATCGGAGTCGCTCTTGCCTTGGCGCGAATAGTAGCGGCACACAGAGGTGAGTGAGCAGTTGAGACAGTCGGGCCGGCGGGCCTTGCAGGTGTAGCGTCCGTGGAGAATCAGCCAATGGTGTGCCATGGGGATGAGTTCGTCGGGGATGTTCCTGACCAGAGCTTTTTCGGTTGTGAGCGGATTGCGTGATCCGGTTGTGAGGCCTATGCGCTCTGAAACGCGGAACACATGTGTGTCGACAGCCATTGCGGCGCGGTTCCAGACCACGGCAAGCATTACGTTGGCGGTTTTGCGGCCTACGCCCGGAATGCGCATCAGATCGTCGATGTTGTCGGGCACATCTCCGTTGAATTCGTCAACAATGGTGCGCGCAGCTCCGATCAGCGAGCGTGTCTTGTTGTTGGGATAGGAGACTGACCTGATCAGCTCGTAGACGGTCTGCGGAGAGGCTGCAGCGAGGGTTTCAGGATCGGGGAAGGCCTCGAAGAGCGCCGGTGTGACCATGTTGACCCGCTTGTCGGTGCACTGTGCCGACAGGATGACTGCCAGAAGCAGGTGGAAGGGGGTGTCGTAGTGAAGCTCGGTCTGCGGCGAGGGCATTTCGCGCGCGAAGATTTCGAGCACAGCTTTATATCGCTCTTTTACAGTCATCGGATTGAATTGATTTCAGGCTGTCTATAAATTTATTACGGATTCTGTGGCCCGCATGCCGAGAAAGCAGAGCAACAGGCCCCCCAATGTGCTGAGACATGTGTAGGCGATGGCTTCGCGCAGCCGTCCGCCGGCGGCCATCGACACAGCGTCGAGCGCAAAGGCCGAGAATGTTGTGAACCCTCCGAGAAACCCCGACACCATGAACCGACTGATTTTCTCCGGCATGTTCAGATGTGATGCGATCGCCCATATGATGCCTATGGCCAAACACCCTGCCAGATTGACCGCCAGGGTGTTGTAGGTTTTCGGAGATATAAGCGCGCTCTGCTGTATGAAGAATCTGGCAACAGAACCGGTGGCTCCTCCCAGGGCTACCAGCAGAGTCTCGGCGAGCGTGACAGCCATTGGTCAGAGTCAGTGGGCGTGAGTGAACTCACGCAGGAAACGGACATCGTTTTCAGAGAACAGACGCAGGTCGTTGACTCTGTATTTGAGGTTGGCGATGCGCTCTACTCCCATTCCGAGGGCGAAGCCGTTGTATTGCTTCGAGTCGATGCCGCAGGCTTCGAGCACGTTGGGATCGACCATGCCGCATCCGAGAATCTCGACCCATCCGGTGTGTTTGCAGAATCCGCATCCTTTTCCGCCGCAGAGGTTGCATGAGATGTCCATTTCAGCCGATGGCTCGGTGAAGGGGAAGTAGCTGGGGCGAAGGCGTATTTTTGTCTCGGGGCCGAACATTTCGCGGGCGAAATAGAGAAGTGTCTGTTTGAGATCGGCGAATGACACGCCTTTGTCGATATAGAGGCCTTCGACCTGGTGGAAGAAGCAGTGTGCACGGGCAGAGATTGCTTCGTTGCGGTAGACGCGTCCGGGGCAGAGGATGCGGATGGGGGGAGGTGTGTGTTCCATCACGCGTGTCTGCACTGAGGATGTGTGAGTGCGCAGAAGCACATCGGGGTTGCGCTGGATGAAGAAGGTGTCCTGCATGTCGCGTGCGGGATGGTCGTCGGCGAAGTTGAGCGATGAGAAAACATGCCAGTCGTCTTCGATCTCGGGGCCTTGGGCAACTGCGAAACCGAGACGGCGGAATATGGATATTATTTCGTCGCGCACAAGCGAAAGTGGATGACGTGTGCCCAGACGTACGGGCGACGCTGTGCGTGTCAGGTCGATGTCGTCGGCTGTGTCGTCGGCCATTTCGGTGGCTTCTTTCAGCGCGTTTATTTTTTCGGTGGCGAGAGTCTTCAGCTCGTTTATGGCAATGCCGATAGCTTTTTTCTGGTCGGCGGCCACGTTGCGGAAGTCGGCCATGAGCTGACTGACAGCACCTTTCTTGCTCAGATATTTGAGTCGGAGAGCCTCTACGGCTTCCTGATTCGAGGCTGAAAGCGCTGCGATCTCGGCTTTCAGGGCGTTTATCTTTTCTAACATTGCAGAATGGTTTTTCTTATGGTGCAAAGTTACGGAAAAATCCTTAAAGTTGATTGTTTGGCAGAGGGTTTTCGGCGCTTGAATTGTAATGCGTGTGGTTGTGTGGTGTAAGGGGCGCCTGCGCATGGACTGGCATGCGGGAGCTTGTGTTAACGTTAATTATATGAGGAGTGAAACGATTTGGCACCGGTGGCGGTTAATTTTGCAGTGTAATCAAAAAAAGAAAATTATGTACGCTGACAATCTGTTTACCCTTAACAATATTCCGACCCTCTCCGCGGTGCAGGGAGGATTGGGCGTTATGACCGGAAATGTTACAAGTGCAGGCCGCGACGGATGTGAGGGAGGGCTGATGTGTCCTTCTGACAAGCTTTTCGTGAGTGTGGTGCAGTATGGCCGCACTGTGCTTGATCTGGTTCTGGCCGGCATCGGCTCGATGGCGGAACTTATGAGAGTTGTGAAATGTAGTCTTGGCCCTGAATGCGGTCTGGTGACCGTGAATGTGCGTAATGGTTCGCAGGGATGGAGCCTGAAGCGTTGTGTGAGGCTTAACCGGGCTGTGCCGAGGTTGGCGGATGTATGTGGGGTATAAAGACTCAGGAAGTTTCAACGCCGGACTGAGCCTGACGGAAACTTCCTGAAAAGATATTGTCTGTTCCGGAGCCCCGCAGGGGCTGCCTATGAGCGGACTACATGAAGCAGAGCACGAGTGCCTGGGCGGCTACCACTCTCAGGAACATTGTGAGGGGGTAGACGGTGGAGTAGGCTACAGCCGGGGCATCGCTTCCGGTTGAGTTGTTGGCATAGGCGAGGGCGGGGGGATCGGTGTAACCGCCTGACATCATGCCCATGATGGTGAGGAAGTTGATTTTGTAGACTCCGCGGGCGATTGATCCGACGATCATGAGGGGGATGAATGTGATCATGAATCCCCAGATTACCCACCACATGCCGGTGTTGTTGAACACTGTAGCGGCGAATCCTTTTCCGGCTCCGATGCCTACGGCGGCAAGGAAGAGGCATATGCCGAGCTCGCGCAGCATGAGCGATGCTGACGATGATGTGTAAGTCACGAGTTTGAGCTTATATCCGAAACGGCTCAGGAGAATGGCCACAACGAGCGGGCCGCCGGCCAGACCGAGTTTCATGCCGAAACCCACGTTGATGGAGCCGAGAATGATACCGAGCATGATGCCGATGAAGATGGTGACGAGGTTGGGCTGGTTGAGGCGTTTCATCGAGTTGCCGAGTTTTGCGGCAAGGCGCTCGATGTCGTCCAGATCGCCTACTACTGTGATGCGGTCGCCCATCTGGAGGCGCAGTCCGGGTGAGGCGAGCAGATCGACTCCGGCGCGGTTAACGCGTGTGCAGTTCACGTTGTAGCCTTTGTGGAGCCGGAGAGAGCCGAGAGCTACGCCGTTATATTCGCTGCGGGTTATAAGAATGCGGCGAGAGACCACGTTTGCGGGGGCTACGGCTTCCCATTCTTCGTCGCCCATTTCGATGGGGTGTCCGAGAACGGCCTCGAAGCTGGGTTCGTCGTGAGCAGACATCACCACATAAAGTTTGTCGCCTACGTGTATCTCGGTGGTTGATTTGGGGATGGTGATGTTTCCGTCTTTGTCCATCAGGCGCGACACAACGAAGTTGCAGTGGATGATGTCGTGAAGCTGAATCATGGTTTTGCCGTCGATCAGCTTGTTGGTTACCTCATACGACATGAGGTGGGGTTTGAGATGGTTGTCTTCGGTGTCTTTGTTTATCTGTTCGATCTCATCTTCGATGCGTACGCGGAAGATGGCCTTGATAAGCAGTATGGCGGTGATTATGCCGAGCACGCCGAGGGGATAGGCGGCAGCGTAGCCCATCGACATGGTGTTTACTGCCTCAAGATCGGCACCGACAGCCTGCTGGGCGGCCGCAAGTCCGGGAGTGTTGGTCACGGCACCCGACATGACACCGACGAGAGCTGAAATGGAAGTCTTGCCATCGATGAAATAGATTGCCACTACGATGGCTACATTAAGCAATATGCCGAGCACGGCGAGCATGTTTAGCCTTATGCCCCCTTTCTTGAATGATGAAAAGAAGCCGGGCCCGACCTGAAGGCCGATTGCGAAGATGAACAGAATCAGACCGAATTCTCGCACGAATTTAAGCACTTCCGGCTGAATTTCGTAGCCGAAGTGGCCCATGACTATGCCGACAAACAAGACGAATGTGACGCCGAGCGACACTCCCCAGAATCTGATCTTTCCGAGATAGATTCCGGCCGCGATAACAAACGACAGCAGCACGAGTGTGGCTGCGAGCGAAGTGTTTCCGGGCAAAAGAAGCTCCTGAAGGAATTCCATTTCTTTTTTTACCTTAAATGTATGATTTATAAAATGTTGTGATTGATCATCGCTTTCAAGGCACAAAGTTACGGCTTTTTTTTGAGATAATGTCAATATGAGGCTGACGAATTGAGGAAATTTTTCCACAATGGCACGCCGGTCTGACGTGATGTCTCAGAGTGCGAGGCGGAGGAGCTGGCCGGTAGACTCGACTATGTGGTCGGCGTAATATTCGCGCAGTTCCGTGACGGGGCGGAATCCCCATGTGACTCCGGCCGACTCGACGCAGGCGCGGCGGGCGGTCTCCATGTCGATGCCAGAGTCGCCTACATAGAGCACGTCGGCTTTGGGAACAGGGTACTCAGACAGAATCTCAAACACTATGGATGGGTCGGGTTTCACGGGAATGCCCTCTTTCTGGCCTTCGACTGCCGCCCAGGTTATTTCAGGGAAGTAGCGGGCTACGAGTTCTTTTACGGCATCGTGATATTTGTTTGAGGCCACAGCCACGGCTACGCCCCGTGAGGTGAGCTGCTGGAGAAGTTCGGGTATGCCGGGGTAGGGAACGGTTTCGTCGGCCATGTGGAGTTCGTAAAATTCTTTGAAGTGTGTGCGCAGGTTTTCGATGTTCTCTGTGTTGCGGGCGCTTTCAGGGAGCACGCGTTCGAGAAGTTTAGTGATGCCGCTGCCGACGAACCGTGGATAGGATGATATGGGATGTGTGGGATAGCCGCATTGACTGAGAGCGTAGTTGGCCGCGTTGCCGAGGTCGGCTATTGTGTTGAGCAGTGTGCCGTCAAGATCGAAGATCACAAGTTTTTTCATATGATTGTTGTTTTATGGAACTTGTTTTGTATTGAAACCTCAGGCCGTTGAGTCTGACCGGTGGGATGACACAGCCTTGCAAGGTGTCAGAAGGGGTAACCGACGGAGAAATGGAATGAAACGTCGCGGCTCCAGGAGGGGTGGAGCAGGGGCCAGCGTTCTTGTCCGAATGCCGGATTGTGGGCTTTCACACCCATGTCGAGGCGCAACAGAAAGTAGCTGAAGTCCATTCTCAGGCCTATGCCGTAGGCTGCGGCGATCTCTTTATAGAACGTTTTGAATCGGAAAAATCCGCCGGGCTGGTTGGGATAATTGCGGATTGTCCAGATGTTGCCGGCGTCGATGAACACGGCTCCTTCGAAGACCCAGAAGAGTTTGTTGCGGTATTCGAGGTTCAGTATCAACGATATGTCGCCGCACTGGTTGATGAAGTCGGTAACCGAGTTGCGCGAATCGTAGCTTCCCGGGCCGAGTGTGCGCACGCTCCAGCCTCTGACGCCGTTGGCTCCTCCGGCATAGAAACGTTTCTCAAACGGAACCATCGAAGAGTTTCCGTAGGGGAAGGCCATGCCGAATCCGGCGTGGAACGACAGCGAGTTGCGCTGGGTTATGCGGTGGTTTATTGTGTAGTCGGCTTCTCCTTTGAGATATTGGGCATACTGTATGCCGAAGATCTTGTATGCGCCGTCGGAGCGGTTCATGCGCGACAGTGACGAGATGGCGTAAAGGAGCGCGCCGGCGGTTTCGGCCGAGGCTCTTACGGTGTAGGTGTTTACGGGGTCGGTACGCTTTTCGATCGCGGTGGCTGCGGGCAGTCGGTTTGTGTGATGCCATGTGTAGCCCATGCGCATGATGAAGTGGTCTTCGTAGCTGTAACGGAGAAGGGGATTGTCGGGAGCTATATGGTCGATGAAGTCGATAGTTGATTTGGGCAGATTGACCACGTTGATGTCGATAAGATCGAATGTGCGGCGTGTGGTGTTGGCACGGTCGGCCCAACGGTATCTCCATGTGCCTCCGGCGATTATGCGGGTGTATTCAGGGCGCTCCTGCCGCATGAATGTGAGCGCGAATTCGGTTGTGGCCCTCATTTTCTGTTTGAACGAGGTTGTCAGGAAGGGGGCTTTGAATTTTGGGAAGGTGATTCCGACTTCGGCCGCCACTTCGGTATAGTTGTGGTTTATTAGGCCGTCGAAGTTTCCCGAGAGGCTTTCGTAGGATCCTCTTAGTTTGGCTG
>CAMWTV010000075.1 GCA_947177215.1 uncultured Muribaculaceae bacterium | reverse complement strand
ATATAGAGTGTTGTCATAAATTCTTTGAATCAGGTTGGCAATGGAGACAAATGATGCGTTCTGTTCACATTTTTTAGACAAAAGTTTGTGAAAATGGATTTATTGTATAAATTTGCATTATGTAGAATAGCATAGATAGGGTCTATGACGAACAAGGCCATAGTCAAGAACGAACAGGAAAAAGTAAAACAGTCTATGAAACAGAAATTTACCCAATCATTCATTAACAGGCTCATGGCCCTGGGAGTTGTGGCTCTCGGCGTCTGGTGCCCGGCCTCGGCAGAGAAGACCGAGGTAGCGACCACTCCCGATATGGAGGGGTGGACAGTAATCAATGCCAACAACGACGATTACCAGTGGGCGTGGGACGAGTCAAAACAGATGGCCGTGGTGCCCGAAAACAGAAAAGAAGCAGCAAACGACTGGCTTATGACTCCGGTTGTCAACCTAAAGGGGGGGGTAACATATAAAATCAGAGTCTGGGTGCGGAATTTGTCGACATATTCGTCGGACAAGTCGAAGTTTGCCCTGACAGTGGGAACGTCAACCGCACCCGATGACCATCAGACAGTATATTCGCTTGAATCGCTTACGCGCACGTCGTGGGCGGTGGAGCGACCTGACGGCGACAAGCTGGGACTTTTCACTCCAGAGGCCGACGGCGAATATTATCTCGGTCTTCATTGCTATTCGGCAAGCTATAACGGTGACTTCGGGTGTGAGAAATTTACCTATGAGGAGGTGGTGGCCCTGCCCGGTGCGGTTACCGGCCTGAAAGCCGAGGCCGCCGCCGGAGGGGAGATGAGGGTTGACCTTCAGTGGAACTGGCCCGAGACCAACTCGTCGGGAGGAGATCTGAGCGAGGAGATTCTCGGAGCACGCATCTACCGCAGCAACACATCGTCGGTTTCGGCCACAGACGCCTGTCTGATAAAAGAGGTGGAAGGTGGCGAGAAGGGTGCCACGGCAACTTACACGGATGTGCCCGAGAGCGCGGGAACTTATTACTATATGGTTGTGCCTTTCACCGCCAACGGAGCCTCTGACGCAACGGCGCTCAAAGCAAACACCTCGTGGGTGGGCGAAGACAACGGCGTAGGCACCATTGCAAGCGTGACGGCAACCGTTATCGACGACACGACAGTGGAGGTGGCCTTCGACGCTCCTGCCGGAAGCAACGGCGGATGGATCGATCAGGCCAACATAACTTATAACATAACCCGCAAGAGCGGTTCAGGTGTTACGGTGACTCTTGAAGAGGACTATGCCGGCGAGCTGCCTTATGTCGACGCGTCGATTCCCGGGCTTGACACCTACACATATACCGTATATGGCAAATATAACGGCTCTGGAAGCAGCTGGAATCAGAAAACATCGAACACCGTGAAATGCGGAGGTGCGCTGAGTCTGCCCTACAGCAACGATTTCGCCACCTCGGCCAACATCGAGATGTTTACGGTTTTCTATGGCCCGGAGGGTAGCAGAAACTGGAATGTGTCGAGCGGACAGGCTTATTTCTGGGGTGGCAGTGTGGCCGACGCCTGGATGATAACACCCAAGTTTGATCTCAAGGCCGGCAAGAGCTATGCCATTACTTTCAGGGCGAAACTTGAAAGGGGAAGCGAGGCCGATTACAAGACCCTTGCGGTGACCATAGGCCATGAGGCCACGGCCGAAAGCCAGACAAGAGTGCTTTTCGACGAGACTTTCACTTCGACCATCTATGCCGAGAAGGTTGTGAACTTCGCGGTAGAGACCGACGGCAGATATTGCATAGGTTTCCATTGCCACGGCCAGTCGAACTTCAACGGCATCTATGTCGACGATCTGCTGGTTGAAGAGACTGTGGCGCGACCCATGCCTGTGGCCGAGGTGAATGTGACAGCGGGAGAGTCGGGCGCGCTGACTGCGACCGTAAGCTTCGATACACCTTCTGAAACCACCGCAGGAACTCCGATCGAGGAGCTGACAAAGGTTGAGGTGATGCGCGAAGGCACACTGATTGCCACCCGCGAGAATGTGGCTGCCGGATCGACTGTGACAGTCGACGACAACGAACTTGAGAACGCCGGCCTTTACAGCTATTCGGTGGTTACCTATCTGGGTGAAGAGGCATCGGATGCGGCTGTGAGCGCAAAGATATGGATCGGGACTGACACACCCGGCAAGGTTCAGGCGGTGGCTGTAGAGAAGACGAGCGACAGCGAGGTTACGGTGACTTTCGATGCCGTGACTGAGGGTGCGAACGGAGGATATATCGATGCCTCGGGTGTGAGATATACTGTGACACGTATGCCTGACGCTGTTGTAGTGGCCGATGGCGTGGCCGAGACCACGGTTGTTGACCATGGCGTCGACGCCCTTGCGCTGCAGAGCTACACCTATGAGGTTGTGGCCGGCATAGGCGACGAGTTCGGCGAGGCTACGGTTTCGGAGAGCATCGTGCTGGGTGACGCTATCGAACTGCCTTATTCGCCTGATCTTACCGATGCGTCGACATTCGCCCTGTGGAGTTTTGTGGCCGCCGAGGGGAATGACGGCTGGGAACCGTCGTCGAAAGGACTTATGTGTCAGTATGTGTCGAATGCGCCATATGCCTACACGCCGCCGTTCAAGGCTCCGGCCGGTGACTACCTGCTGACATGCAATGTGCTGTCGTATAACGGTCAGTATCATGAGATGGTCGACATCGTGCTTTCGACCGAGCCTGTGCATGTTGCCGCGCAGCCGGCTGATGAAAACGGTGTGGAGGCCCATGAGGGCGCGCCTGCCGTGCACAAAGTGCTCCAGACGGTTACGGCTGACGACGGCTGGTCTAACAACTTTGAGATTCCGTTCGAGATCGAGAACGGTGGAACATATCATATCGGTTTCCGCAATGTGAGCAATCTCAACAAAGATGTTTCTACCCAGATGAGGTGGGGCAACTGGACGTGTTATCTCGCAGACATGGGCCTGAGCCTGGTGAAACTCAACACCGGTGTGGAAGAGGTTGCCGCGGGCGAGAAGAATCTCCGTTATGATGCGGGCGCCGACTGCGTGGTTGCCGACGTTGACTGCGTGATAGCCGTTTACGACATCAGCGGCAGCCGTGTTTCAGGAGCTGACACGAAGGCTCTTCCGGCAGGGGTTTATATCGCTGTGGGAGAACAGGCCGACGGCGGAAGACTGACCCTTAGATTTGCCAAACATTAAGTTTTAAAATCAGAACATCTGCGTTGCAGAGGGGCGTTCAGCCCCCTCTGTGACGCAGTTATCAATCAGATGAAGAATATGAACCGAAGAATCACATTGATGCTGGCTTGTATGCCATTGTTGTGGGGCAGTGTAAGCGCCCAGGTAGTGAATCAGCGTGTGGCGTCTGCCCGTGAGATGAAACATGCTCCGACAGTGCAGGGGGAGGTGAAGAAACTGAGTGTTGAACGCCGCGACGGCGCGATGCGTGCCAGATCGTTGCGTGGCGCCGAGGGTGCTCTGGATATTTCAGTGAAAGGCTTCGGCGAAAGTCAGGCTGTGTGGAGCGAGAATTTCAATGGCGGAACACTGCCCGCCGGATGGGTTATCGAGGGAAGCTCTGACATAGAATGGTCGGTTAAGGTGATTGCCGAGAGCGGCACCAAAAGCTTCTCGCAGTTCGACGCCGAGGATGGCGGCTCGCTTTATGTAAGCGGCCCTTATCAGGTGTTCAAAAGAGCGATAGCCTCGGCAGTGTCGCCGGCAGTGACTGTGGGCAAGAACAACACGCTCGATGTGGCTGTGGGATTCTCGCTGAATTTCGACGACGAGTGTCGCCTGACCATCGAGGTGTCGGCCGACGATTTCGAGACTATGACAGAAATCTGGAACAGCAAGGATGCTCCGGGCGAACGACCCTGGCAGTGGCGCATGATAAAGCTTCCGATGGATGATTTCGCCGGACAGACCGTGAAGATCCGCTTTACTTATGGCCCGGGCGGGAAAGACAGTTTCGGCACAGGCGGATATAGCGGTGATTTCGCTATCGACGGCATCAGTCTGAGCGGGCCGGCCACGGTCGACAAGGTTGATGTGGCCACCGGCGAGGTTCTGACGTTTGTGGCTTCGGGCGCTCCCGACGGCTGCGGATATGAATGGTCGTTTCCCGGAGGCACACCCGAGGTGTCGACCGATGCGTCGCCTGAGGTGTATTATACGGTTGACGGCACATATGATGTGAGCCTGCGCCTGACCGGTGCCGAGGGTGAGGTTACCCGCAGCGCATTCGTAAACGTAACCGGCACGGCTCCGGTGGCCCGTATCGGCTATCCGGCAACCTTCCGCGAATGGCAGACACGCCTGCCTCTTGTGGCTCCGATGGCCGAGGTCACATTCACCGATGCCTCTTCGGGCTTCCCGACCGATGCAAGCTGGGTGTTTACCGGAATCGACAACGAAGGCACCGGATCGGTTACTGTCGACGAGAAGAATCCGGCTGTCAGATATAATTTCCTGCATCGTCAGGCCGTTGGGCTTAGTGTCAGCAATATCCACGGATCGTCAGACGCCGTCGGCGAGCTTACGGCCGAGTATGACGGAATCATAACCAACTTCAGGGCCGATGATGTGGCGTCGGTGTTTGATCTTGACGGCGAAAGCGGTTTTCCCGGCAGCAACAAATATGGCATAACGGCTTATGCCGAACGTTTCTCGGCTCCGTCGGTGCCCATAAAGGTGTTTGGAGCAGCGGTATATTTTGTAAGAAACGACGCCGAGGAGGTTGTTGACCAGATAGCCAATGTGGGTGTTCATCTCTGCGCTTCGGAAAACGGATTGCCCGGCAAGCGCCTCGACTCTATGTGGTGGAGTGTGTTTGAACTTGACATGCCCGGCGCAGGCAGCCTGGTCGGAACGGAATTTCCGTTTACAGAGACTCCGGTTGTAGACGGAGAGTTTTTTGTTGTGGTCGACGGCATACCGGCCAGAAACGAGACCTGCAACGTGCAGTTCGCCATGGCCGATTTCCGTGGCGAAGGTAACACCGCGCTTTTCCAGCGCGACGGCAAATGGGTTGAAGCTGCCGATTATTTCCCTGCCGGCGCCAACCACACGTCATATCTGATTGCTCTCGACGTGGCGCACTCCGTTATCGAGAGTCTGCCTAACGGCCGCCGCCTGATCGAGGTTGGCGGGAGCAGCGGAACCGTTGATTTCGACATATTCTCATATTTCGGATGGAAGAGCGATGAGGTGACATGCGATGCCGACTGGTGTCGGGTTGTCAGCGAACCTAACGACATGACTGTAGACTGCATAAAGATAGCGTTCGATGCCATGCCGGCCTCCGGGCCCGACAGCCGTGAGGCGCATCTGACTTTCACTGACGGCATGAGCACACTGCCGCTCACAATCGTCCAGTCACGCACAAGCGCAATTGAGACTGTTGCAGAGAGCGCCTCGGCTCTTGTCTACAACGAGGCTTCGGCAACGGTTACCGGCAACGGTTTCATCGAGGTTGTTGACCAGCTTGGCCGCAGGGTCGCCGCCGGATCAGACAATGTGGATATGGGCACACTGCCTGCCGGCATTTATGTGGCTTGCTCAGGCGGTGAGCTGATCAAGTTCATAAAAAAATGATTCGGTTTGAAGCGGGCTGACTGCCCGCCTGATATACTGATATGAAACAGGGCCATGTGTCAAGATCGATTTCTGACACATGGCCTTGCCTGATAAAGTAGCGGCTGGTGTGACCTTTATGCACGGCATGTTTGTTCTTTTAAAGAGAGTATAACCGATATTCAGAGGTTGTTTAAAATTACAAACGGTATGAAGAAATTGATTTTAAGCCTGCTGGTGGCTCTGCTGGGATTCGGTGCCGCCTATGCCGACAAGTACACCATTGACAGAGACCAGTTGCCTGAGGAGGCTCAGAAAATGCTGACAGAGCATTTCCCCAAGAGCAAGGTTGCGATGATCAAGGTTGACAAACATCTGCTGAAGAAAACCGACTATGATGTTAAACTTGTAAACGGAACGAAGATCGAGTTCAACAACGCAGGGAAATGGACTTCGGTCGACTGCAAGACCCGAGAAGTGCCGAGCAGCCTTATCCTCAGGCCGATAAGGAATTATGTGGCAAAGAATTTTCCTGATGTCAAGATTGTCAAGATAGAGAAGAATCTGACGAATTTTGAAGTTGATCTTTCCGACGGTGTGGAGATAAAGTTTGACCGCCTCGGCAATTTCAAGGGGATGGATATGGATTAGCATTCCAGAGAATGCTTTCAGCCAACTTCAGACATGAGATACGGCCGTGTGTCAGTATGTTGAATTTCTGACACACGGCCGTAAATGTGTTGTGTAAGGTCAAGTCTGCCTGAGGCTATGTTATATGACAGCCACCTTGATGTTTCTGACCATATAAAGCCCCGGAGTGAGGTTTACCCTTGTGCCTGCCGGAGTTGCGGTGACTGTTGCTGCAAGGCGACCGTCGATTGTGTAGACACGCTCAACGGTGCCGTTGGAAAAAACCGTTGCCGCGCCTGCGCCTCCAGTTGCGCTGAAACCGTCGGTTTCGGCTGTGACAGCTGCGAGCGAGGCGGAGCTGTCGGTTTCAAGGGCATTGGTGCTTTGAGCGAGGTTGGCAATGGTGCCGTCGGAAGCGAATGCCACGGGCGAATATATCTCGAGGCTCGATTTGAGCATTTTTCCCTGATGGTGGGCTGTCATCTCCTCGGTGTTCATGCCGGCGCGCCAGAAGGCTATCTCGGCAAACTCTCTTGACGACTGGGCAGGGGTGTTGTCGCCGAAAGTTACATTGCCGAGAGTCAGACGTTCGTCGACAGTTCCCACAGGCTGGCCGTCGATGTAAAGCAGAGTGCATCCGCGGGCAAAATAGTGGCTCAGGGCAATATCGTGCCATTCGCCGTCGGCCATCACAGGCGCGCTTGTCACCGGGGCTTTGAGCGGAGAGTTATAGACAACAGCTCCGTTGGCGTCGATGTTCACAGAGCCGGTGAATGGGCGGCTGCCGGCGCCATGCCCGAACGACAGGATCTGTCCGGCCTCAGAACCTTTGACACGCACGCAGATGGTGAACGGGTGAACTCTCTCTTCGGGCGCGAGTGTTATCACATTTCCGTTTTCAAGCGTAGCCGATGCTGTAAGGTCGCGTTCGGGCTGGGGTTTGCCGTCGATGAGCGCATCGAAAAGCGACGGAACGAATGCGTGCATGAACTCGACGTGTCCGAGTGTGTTGGGGTGTGCGGGGTCGTTGATGTAGCCCTGCGACCAGCGCCCTTCTCCATCGTCGATCGAGCCGAGCGAGTTTACCGAAGGCACGTCCCATTCATGGATCAGCAGGTTGAGCTGTTTCACGAAGTTATAGTCGCTTGCGGTGAAGTCGCTGCGGGTGTAGTTGTTTACAACCACAGGCTGTTTGCCGTCGGCGCGCAGGCGGCTAATGAGAGTGAGCATGTTGTCGCGCCAGCGGTTGAACACCTCCTGCTGTTTCTGAAGATCCTGCGAGTCATGTATCCCCTCGTTTCCGAGCGACAGGCCTATTACGACGTAGTTGCTGAAATCGCGTATCACATCGTCGTAGCGGTTGAGAAGCGAGTTGGTGTTGTTGCCGCCTATCGACACGCCTGAGGTGTAGAACGGATTGGGGCTGGTGCCTGCCGCATAGCGCTGTTTGAGCTGCTCTCCGTAGAGATAGGCATATCCCTCCATCGATGTGGCTCCCGAGCCGTTGGCAACCGACGACCCGAACACCGACACCTTCATGGGGTCGATTTCGGCATCGACGGCGAATGTGTGCGAGGCCATGTCGAGGGTTATCTCGTAGGTGCCCTGGTTGAGGCGGATGTTCTCGACCGAAATGCCGTGAGAGGGCATGTCGACGCGGAATGAATCCCAATGGCGCTTTACGGCGAGCGACTCATCGTTGTTGAACAGGAAATAGAAATAACGGCTGGGATAATCGGTTGTGGGGCCTTGGTCGAGGGTTACTGTCGAGCGCCAGACACCGCGTCCGGCATAGTCGAGAGTGACATCGTCGGGCACTATCGAGCCCTTTAGACCGAGCGAGCTGATGGGAAGAATCTCCAGATTGTTGCTGCCGGCATCGAGCGTCAGACGCACTATGCCGGTCTCGGTAACTTCGACGCCCTGGCCTCCATCGGCGAGAATGCCCTGCGACGCACCGGTTCCGAGCGCCACATGGGTTCCGTCGGCCATGGTTCCGCTGAGGGTGAATGTGCCGGGGTTAAGTTGCAGATAGGCAACAAACAGCGACGGTCGGGAGGGGTCGGAGATGATTTCTGTCATGGCGAAGTCGCCACCTTCCTCGACTGCCGAACCGCTTACGGCCAGCGATGTGTAGTTTGCCGCCCCGGCGGGAGCGACTGCTGCCAGTGCAGCCAAAAATAACGGATATAATGTTTTTTTCATGACTTATTTTAGGAATAGACTTACATAACGGTGAGTTTCTCGGTGTAGACTGTGCCGTCTACAGTGTAGCGCACAACATAGATGCCAGGGGAGAGTCGGCCTGTCGACACTCTGTGGGTGTTGCTCTGTGCAGAGACGAGAGTTCCGGCCATGCCGAATATCTCAACCTCTGATGCGATGCCGAGAGTGATTGCGGCAGACTCACCGGCTTTCACGGCCGACGGGCGCAGGTTGTGGGCTTTAGTAGCGGCTACGGGGGTCTCAAGGGCCGCTTCATGCCAGTCGACGGTGAGGTTGCCGGTAAGGCGTATGTCGCGCGATGACACACCGACTTCGATCTTGTAGTTGCCATTGTCGACAACGAAATCCTTGACACCTTCGGTGACATCGTAATAGGAGAAGGCATCCTTGTCGAGCGTAAGGATTACGGTCTGCTGTTCGCCCGGTTCAAGATAGATCTTGTCGTAGTTCTTAAGTTCGCGCACAGGGCGTTCAACAGGCGATGCGCCATCTTTGCCCACGTAGACCTGAACCACTTCGGCTCCGGCCACGCTGCCGGTGTTGCGGATGTTGAACGAGACTTCGGCAACGGTGTTGTCGCCGTTGTCGACATTTCTCACCGAGAGATCAGACAGGGCGAAGGTGGTGTATGAGAGTCCGTGACCGAACGGATACTGCACGTCGGTTTTGTTGCGGTCATAGCCTCTGTAGCCTACGAAAATGCCTTCGGTGAATTTCACATGCTTGTCGTTGTCGTCGTCGTAATAGCTGTTGTAGGTGGGATTGTCGGCCCAGCGCTTCTCGAAGGTAACGGGGAGCTTGCCTGAGGGGTTGACATCGCCGAGCAGAATCTCAGCCATAGCCCGGCCTGCTTCCTGGCCGCCATACCATCCCCAGAGAACTGCATCCATACGCGGTTCGAGATCCCAGAGATAAACGTTTCCGCCTCCGTTTACAACGGTTACCAGCGGTTTCGAGGTTGCATTGACGGTGGCGTCGATGGCTTCCTGCGCCGCAGCGGGAAGCGAGCCCGAACGGTCGCTGCCTTCACCCTCGCTTGCCGAGTTG
>CAMWTV010000074.1 GCA_947177215.1 uncultured Muribaculaceae bacterium | reverse complement strand
TGCGACCACCTGGTCCCAAACCAGGTGCGCTACCGGACTGCGCTACGCCCCGAAAAGCCTTTTTCTACTAAGGCGCGACAAAGTTAATCAAATTTATTCAAATCCCAAAACAAAACCGCCGCTTTTGCTTCCGGAGATACAAAAGCGGCGGCGAATATCGGTTTCAGAGCGCGTTCACTTTCAACAATGCAACGATCGCAGATCAACTGCACCGTCGGCCATGAACACATCTCTGTTCATGCTCTTTTATCAGACGGTTTCAGGAGCCGGACGCTTTGCGGCGTCATCGTCGCTCACAACAACGTCACCTACATCCTCGCGCGAACCAACAACAATGCGCTCATACTGGCGAAGACCTGTACCGGCAGGAATCAGGTGACCGCAGATCACATTCTCCTTCATACCCTCGAGAGTATCGGTCTTGCCATGGATAGCGGCCTCGTTGAGCACCTTGGTAGTTTCCTGGAACGATGCGGCCGACATGAACGAAGATGTCTGGAGAGCGGCACGTGTGATACCCTGCAGAATCTGTTCAGAAGTTGCAGGCACGGCATCTCTGACTGTCACAATCTTCAGGTCACGGCGTTTCAAGGCCGAATTCTCGTCGCGGAGCTTGCGGGCTGTGATAATCTGCCCCGGCTTGAGCGACTCAGAGTCGCCAGAGTCAACCACAACCTTCTTGCCCCAGATGCGGTCATTCTCGTCCATGAAATCACGCTTGTCAACAACCTGCTGCTCCAGGAAGCTTGTGTCGCCCGGATCAACGATGTTGACCTTGCGCATCATCTGGCGCACGATAACCTCGAAGTGCTTGTCGTTGATCTTAACACCCTGCATGCGATACACATCCTGAACCTCGTTAACGATATACTCCTGCACAGCCGTCGGGCCCATGATGTTGAGAATATCGGTCGGGGTGGTGGCACCGTCCGACAGAGGAGTGCCGGCACGAACATAGTCGTTCTCCTGCACAAGGATCTGTTTCGACAGAGGCACAAGATACTTCTTCTCCTCTCCGAGTTTCGAGGTAACCGAAATCTCACGGTTACCGCGCTTTACACGGCCGAACTTAACCTCACCGTCAATCTCCGACACGATAGCCGGGTTCGACGGGTTGCGAGCCTCGAACAGCTCGGTAACACGGGGCAGACCGCCAGTAATGTCACCGGCGCCGCCGGCCGAACGGGTAATCTTCACAAACACCTCGCCGGCCTTCATATCCTGACCCTCCTCAAACATGAGATGGGCGTTCACAGGCAGAGCATACGTCTTGAGGATATTGCCCTCCGGGTCAACGATACATGCCTCAGGCACACGTGTACGGTCTTTCGACTCTATGATTATCTTCTCGCGCAGACCCGACTGCTCGTCGGCGTCAACACGATAGGTCACATTCTCGATCAGGTTGTTATAGTGCAGCTTACCGCCAACCTCACTCACGATAACGGCATTGAAGGGGTCCCATTCGCAGATCACGTCGCCGTTCTTCACATGCGCGCCATCCTTGAAATAGAGCTTCGAACCGTAAGGAATGTTGGCCGAAGTCAGCAACATCTTCGTGGTCGGGTCGATAATACGCATCTCGGTCAGACGGCCGATCACAACCTCTACCGGATTACCATCGGGGCCCTTCTCGTCGGTCACCACAGTGCGGAGCTCCTCAAGTTCGAGAATACCCTCGTAGCGCGAAGTGATAGTCGACACGGCAGCGATATTCGAAGCCACACCACCCACGTGGAACGTACGCAGTGTCAGCTGAGTACCCGGCTCACCGATCGACTGTGCGGCGATCACACCCACAGCCTCACCCATCTGCACGGGGCGGTGGGTAGCGAGGTTACGGCCATAACACTTGGCGCATACACCATGCTTCGACTCGCAGGTCAGCACCGAACGGATCTCCACCGACTCGATCGGCGAAGCGTTGATGCGGTCGGCGGCGGCATCGTTGATCTCCTCGCCGGCCTTCACAATCAGCTCGCCGGTCGTAGGATCAACAATATCATGAACCGAAACACGGCCAAGGATACGCTCGCCAAGCGATGCAACAACCTCGTCGTTGTTCTTGATCTCGCGGCATACCAGACCACGCAGTGTGCCGCAGTCCTCCTCGCGGATAATCACATCGTGGGCCACATCCACCAGACGACGGGTCAGATAACCGGCGTCGGCGGTCTTAAGAGCCGTATCCGCAAGACCCTTACGGGCACCGTGGGTCGAGATAAAGTATTCAAGCACGCTCAGACCCTCCTTGAAGTTCGCAAGAATCGGGTTCTCGATAATCTGGCCACCCTCTGCACCGGCCTTCTGCGGCTTGGCCATAAGACCACGCATACCGGCCAGCTGACGGATCTGGTCTTTCGATCCACGGGCACCCGAGTCAAGCATCATGAACACAGAGTTGAAGCCCTGGTCGGCCTCGGTCATCTGCTTCATAAGCACATCGGTCAGACGCGAGTTGACATGCGTCCATATATCGATAATCTGGTTGTAACGCTCGTTGTTGGTAATGAAACCCATCGCATAGTTGTTCATCACCTCTTCAACCTGCTCGTAACCCTCCTGCACGATCTTCTCTTTTTCAGGCGGAATGATCACGTCACCGAGGTTGAACGACAGACCGCCGCGGAAGGCCATATAGTAACCCATGTTCTTGATGTCGTCGAGGAACTGGGCCGAACGCGGAATACCGCACTTCTTGATAACCTTTCCGATAATGTTGCGGAGCGACTTCTTCGAGATCAGCTCGTTCACATAACCGATCTCTTTCGGAACAAACTCATTGAAGAGCACACGTCCCACCGAAGTATTCTCGACCAGACGCTTAACGGCATTGCCGTTCTCATCCACATCGTCAACCATCACACTCACCGGAGCGTGCAGAGTCACCTTACCCTCGTTATAGGCGATCTGGGCTTCCTCAGGCCCGTAGAACTTCGAGCCCTCACCCTTTGCACCCTTGCGGAGCTTGGTTATATAATACAGACCCAGAACCATATCCTGTGAAGGCACAGTGATAGGCGCGCCGTTGGCCGGATTCAGAATATTGTGCGAACCCAGCATCAGCATCTGAGCCTCCAGAATAGCCTCATTGCCCAGAGGAAGGTGCACAGCCATCTGGTCACCGTCGAAGTCGGCGTTGAATGCCGTACATGCAAGCGGATGCAGCTGGATAGCCTTACCCTCGATCATCTTGGGCTGGAACGCCTGGATACCCAGACGGTGAAGCGTCGGGGCACGGTTGAGAAGCACCGGATGACCCTTCATCACATTCTCGAGAATATCCCACACAACAGGCTCCTTGCGGTCAACAATCTTCTTGGCCGACTTCACAGTCTTCACAATGCCGCGCTCGATAAGCTTGCGGATCACAAACGGCTTGTAAAGCTCTGCTGCCATATATTTGGGAATACCGCACTCATGCATCTTCAGCTCAGGGCCTACAACGATAACCGAACGGGCAGAATAGTCAACACGCTTACCCAGAAGGTTCTGACGGAAGCGACCCTGCTTACCCTTCAGCGAGTCGGAAAGCGACTTCAGCGGACGGTTG
Organism: uncultured Muribaculaceae bacterium; assembly: GCA_947177215.1. Classification (GTDB taxonomy): domain Bacteria; phylum Bacteroidota; class Bacteroidia; order Bacteroidales; family Muribaculaceae; genus UBA7173. The sequence goes on along the minus strand of CAMWTV010000074.1, from coordinate 5,989 downwards.
GCGTCAGTCTTCACAGCCGACGACTTGCGCGAGTTGTCAAGCAGCGAGTCGACAGCCTCCTGAAGCATACGCTTCTCGTTACGCAGAATAACCTCCGGAGCCTTGATCTCGATCAGACGCTTCAGACGGTTGTTACGGATAATCACACGACGGTAAAGGTCATTGAGGTCTGACGTAGCGAAACGGCCGCCATCCAGAGGCACCAGCGGACGCAGGTCAGGCGGAATCACAGGCACAGCCTGCAGAATCATCCACTCAGGCTTGTTGCGGTTAGCCGACGCACGGAACGACTCCACAACCTGAAGTCTCTTCAGAGCCTCGGTCTTGCGCTGCTGCGAGCCATCCGTATTGGCCGTGTGGCGCAGCGAATATGAAAGCTCGTCAAGATTGATAGTGCTCAACAGGTCATAGATAGCCTCGGCACCCATCTTGGCAACGAACTTGTTCGGATCATCATCAGGCAGACTGCGGTTATCCTCAGGCAGCTTCTCCAGGAAGTCGAAATACTCCTCCTCCGAAAGAAGATCCATCTTGCCGAGTTCCTCGGCAAACGGCCCCGGATTGATAACGATATAACGCTCGTAATAAATCACCGCGTCAAGCTTCTTGCTCGGAAGGCCGAGCAGATAGCCGATCTTGTTGGGCAGCGAACGGAAATACCAGATATGCGCCACCGGCACAACCAGCTTGATATGACCCATACGCTCGCGGCGAACCTTCTTCTCGGTCACCTCTACACCGCATCGGTCACACACAATCCCCTTGTAACGGATCCGCTTGTACTTTCCGCAATGGCACTCATAATCCTTGACCGGGCCGAAAATACGCTCACAGAACAGACCGTCGCGTTCCGGCTTATAGGTGCGGTAGTTGATGGTTTCGGGCTTGAGCACCTCGCCTGACGACTTCTCCAGAATCTCCTCCGGCGACGCAAGGCCGATCGAGATTTTAGAGAAACTCGTTTTTGACTTATTTTCTTTTCTAAAAGCCATATATAGTGTTAAAAGAGAGTTTTTACTGTAAATATTTCGGATATCTTCACATCAATCGCCATATCTCTGCATAACCCCGTCCGGAGGCGCGCTCCGTAAGCGCCGGAAAACCGGCCCCGGAAGCGGCATCGCAACGCGACACCCTGTCCCCCTCCGGACACTGGGGCAATGGCTTTACTGCTCAAGATTGATACTCAGACCAAGACCCTGAAGCTCATGCAGCAACACATTAAGCGACTCCGGAATGCCGGCAGGCGGCATCGGCTCACCCTTGACAATTGCCTCGTAAGCCTTCGAGCGACCTGTAACATCGTCACTCTTGATAGTCAGAATCTCCTGAAGTATGTGCGATGCGCCGAATGCCTCGAGCGCCCACACCTCCATCTCTCCGAAACGCTGGCCGCCGAACTGGGCCTTACCGCCAAGAGGCTGCTGAGTGATCAGCGAGTACGGGCCGATCGAACGGGCGTGCATCTTGTCCTCGACCATGTGACCCAGCTTAAGCATATAGATCACACCCACAGTCGCAGGCTGGTCGAAACGCTCGCCCGTACCGCCGTCATAAAGATACGTCTTACCGTAGCGCGGAATACCGGCCTTGTCAGTCCAGTCATTCAGGTCATCCAGAGTGGCGCCGTCGAAAATCGGGGTCGAGAACTTCTCGCCCAGCTCGCGTCCGGCCCATCCCAGAACAGTCTCGAAAATCTGACCCAGGTTCATTCGCGAAGGCACACCCAGCGGGTTCAGACAGATATCCACCGGAGTTCCGTCAGCAAGGAACGGCATATCCTCCTGGCGGACAACCCTCGACACAATACCCTTGTTACCATGGCGTCCGGCCATCTTGTCGCCCACACCGATCTTACGCTTCTTGGCGATATAAACTTTCGCGATCTGCATGATGCCCGAAGGCAGCTCGTCACCAATCGAGATATCGAACTTCTTGCGGCGAAGCTCGGCATCGATCTCCTTCGACTTGCGCAGATAATTCACAATCAGCTCGCGGATCAGATCATTCGTGTGGTCGTCCGACGTCCACGAACTCAAATTCACCGTGTCGAAATCAACATCCTTCAGCGCAGCAGCCGTAAACTTGCCACCCTTCGGAATAATATCCGTGCCCAGGAAATCCTTCACGCCCTGAGAGCTCTTTCCGGCAGTCAGAGTCATCAGCTTGCTGATAAGCAGATCCTTCAGCTTGCCGAGCTTCTCCTCATACTCCTCGTCGAGCTTCGGAAGCAAAGCCTGAGCGCTCTTGTTCATGCGGCCGCTCTTGTTGGCGCGGGTAAACAGATTGCTGCCGATAACCACACCCTTCAGCGAAGGCGAAGCCTTAAGCGACGCATCCTTCACATCTCCGGCCTTGTCGCCGAAAATCGCACGGAGCAGCTTCTCCTCAGGCGTCGGATCGCTCTCACCCTTCGGAGTGATCTTACCGATCATTATATCGCCTGGAACAACATGCGCGCCGATACGGATAATACCGCGCTCGTCAAGATCCTTCGTGGCATCCTCGCTCACATTCGGAATATCCGAAGTCAACTCCTCCATACCGCGCTTGGTCTCGCGCACCTCCAGGCTATATTCGTCAACGTGTACCGATGTCAGGATATCCTCCTTCACCATACGCTCGTTGAGCACAATAGCATCCTCATAGTTGTAACCCTTCCACGGCATGAACGCCACCTTCAGGTTGCGGCCCAGAGCCAGCTCACCGTTCTCGGTCGCATAACCCTCGGTCAGAATATCGCCGGCCTTCACACGCTGGCCCTTGCTGCAAATCGGACGAAGGTCAATCGTAGTGCTCTGGTTCGTCTTGCGCCATTTCGGAATATGATACTCCTTCACAGGCTCCTCAAACGACACAAATTCCTGCTCCTCTGTGCGGTCATAGCGGATACGGATAGTGGTGGCGTCGACAAACTCGATCACACCCTCACCCTCGGCCATCACCTGCGTACGCGAGTCACGCACAAGCTGACCCTCGATACCGGTTCCTACAATCGGAGCCTCCGAACGCATCAGAGGCACTGCCTGGCGCATCATGTTCGATCCCATCAGCGCACGGTTAGCGTCGTCATGCTCAAGGAACGGAATCAGCGAAGCCGCGATAGAGGCAATCTGCTGCGGAGCCACATCCATCAGTTCAACCTCGGCAGGCGGAACAATCGGGAAATCCGCGTCCAGACGGGCCTTGACCCTCTGGTTCTTGAACGTACCGTCATCAAGCACCGGAGCATTACCCTGGGCAATGATCTTCCCCTCCTCGACCTCAGCGGTCAGATAAGTCACATGCTCATTGTCAAGGTCAACCTTACCGTCGGCCACCTTGCGATACGGAGTCTCGATAAAGCCCAGATCATTGATCTTAGCATAAACGCAAAGCGACGAGATCAGACCGATGTTCGGGCCTTCAGGAGTCTCGATCGGACACAGACGTCCGTAATGCGTATAGTGCACGTCTCGAACCTCGAAACCGGCGCGCTCACGCGACAGACCGCCGGGACCCAGAGCCGACAGACGGCGCTTATGGGTAATTTCAGCCAGCGGATTCGTCTGGTCCATGAACTGCGACAGCGCGTTCGTGCCGAAGAACGTATTGATAACCGACGAAATAGTCTTGGCATTGATAAGATCGATCGGGGTGAAAACCTCGTTGTCACGCACATTCATCCTCTCGCGGATAGTGCGCGACATGCGGGCCAGACCCACACCGAACTGATTGTAAAGCTGCTCGCCCACAGTGCGCACACGGCGGTTGCTCAGGTGGTCGATATCATCCACATCAGTCTTCGAGTTGATAAGCTCGATCAGATACTTGATAATCTCGATGATATCCTCCTTGGTCAGCACCTTCACATCCATCGAAGTCGTCAGGCCGAGCTTCTTGTTGATACGGTAGCGGCCCACCTCGCCCAGGTCATAACGCTTCTCCGAGAAAAACAGATTCGTTATCACCTCGCGCGCGCTGGCGTCATCCGGCGGCTCCGCGTTGCGCAGCTGCCTGTAAATATACTGGATAGCCTCCTTCTCCGAGTTCGACGTATCCTTCTGGAGAGTATTGAAAATAATCGAGTAATCCGAAGTGTTCGCATCCTCTTTGTGCAGCAGGATAGTGCTCACACCCGAATTCAGAATCTCCTCGATATGATCCTCCTCGAGAACCGTCTCACGGTCGATCACAACATCATTACGCTCGATCGACACAACCTCGCCGGTATCCTCGTCAACGAAATCCTCGACCCAGGTACGCAGCACCCTTGCGGCCAGCTTCCGGCCAACAGCCTTCTTCAGGTTGGCCTTGTTGACCTTAACCTCCTCGGCCAGATCGAAAATCTCGATAATATCCTTGTCGCTCTCAAGACCGATAGCACGCAGAAGCGTCGTAACAGGCAACTTCTTCTTACGGTCAATGTAAGCATACATCACATTGTTGATGTCAGTGGCGAACTCGATCCACGATCCGCGGAACGGAATGATACGCGCCGAGTAAAGCTTCGTGCCGTTGGCATGAGTGCTCTGGCCGAAGAAAACACCGGGCGAACGGTGAAGCTGCGACACAACAACACGCTCCGCGCCGTTGATCACAAACGTACCCTTGTCCGTCATGTAAGGAATCGGGCCCAGATAAACATCCTGGATAACAGTAGCGAAATCCTCATGATCGGGATCCGTGCAATAAAGTTTCAGCTTCGCCTTCAGAGGCACACTGTAAGTCTGTCCGCGCTCCAGACACTCTTCTATCGAATACCTGGGCGGATCAATGTAATAATCCAGGAACTCCAGAACAAAATTGTTTCTGGTGTCCGCAATCGGGAAATTCTCTGCAAAAACCTTGTAGAGACCCTCGTTGTTTCGTTTTTCAGGAGGAGTGTCAAGCTGAAGAAAATCCTTGAACGATTTCAACTGCACCTCCAGAAAATCAGGGTAAGGAAGCGGATTCTTTACCGTCGCAAAATTTACGCGGGGTTTATCTGTTGTTGACATCTATATGAATAGTGTGTTTGACTGCCTTTTAATTATTCGCCAAGAGGTTGCTCATCAGGCAATTGAATAGGTCTACCACTCTTTTGCGCCCGTTAAATAAGCATAAGCTTACATAAACTATCACAAATTAAGTTAAAAACCACCCTCTTTCTACGCAAAAAGGTTAAGTATCTGTTCTTCACAGATACTTAACCGATTCTCCTGTTCTTTACAGGAAGTGATTATTTCAGCTCAACTTCTGCACCTGCTTCCTCGAGGTTCTTCTTCAGATCCTCTGCAGCTGCCTTGTCAAGACCTTCCTTCAGCACGCTGGGTGCACCGTCAACCATTTCTTTGGCTTCCTTAAGACCCAGACCGGTAAGCTCCTTAACGAGCTTAACAACCTGAAGCTTAGCGGCACCGGCCGACTTCAGAACTACATCGAAAGAAGTCTTCTCTTCAGCGGCGGGAGCACCGGCAGCAGGGCCGGCAGCAACTGCTACTGCAGCAGCGGCGGGTTCAATGCCATATTCGTCCTTCAGGATCTGAGCAAGTTCGTTTACTTCCTTAACGGTAAGGTTAACAAGTTGTTCTGCAAAAGCTTTCAAATCTGCCATTTTAGTATGTTTTTATTGTTTTGTTCGAAATTGTGATAATTAGTCTTCTTTTTTGGAGAGGGTTTCCAGAATGCCGTGCAGCTTGCTTCCACCTGAAGTCAGAGCCGAAACAACATTCTTGGCAGGCGACTGGAGAAGGGCAACAACATCGGCGATAAGCTCGTTCTTGCTCTTGATGCTGCAAAGCGTCTCAAGCTGGTCTTCACCGACATAAACTGTCTCTTCTACATATGCAGCCTTAAGGCGGGGGAGAACATCATCCTTGCCCTTGAAGCTCTTGAGCAACTTGGCGGGAGCGTTTCCTACATTCGAGAACATGATCGAGGTCGAACCCTTCAGAGCGCCGTAGATCTCGTTGAAGTCACCTTCCATTCCTTCGAGAGCCTTGTGAAGAAGAGTGTTCTTCACAACCAT
>CAMWTV010000073.1 GCA_947177215.1 uncultured Muribaculaceae bacterium | reverse complement strand
CCACCCGGTGGTGGTGGGCCAAACGGTTATCGCCAACGATTTAATAATCCGCCCCGGCGCCACGGTCGACGACGGCACCGTGCTGCTCCACACCTTCGTCGGGCAGGCAACATCGCTCACACGCCTGTTCTCGGCCCACGACTCGCTCTTCTTCGCCAACTGCGCATGCGAGAACGGAGAGTCGGCCGCAATCTTCGCCGGGCCATACACCGTGACAATGCACAAGTCAAGCCTGCTCATCGCCGGAATGTTCTCATTCCTCAACGCCGGCTCCGGATCAAACCAGAGCAACCACATGTATAAGCTCGGGCCGATCCATCAGGGCGTTGTCGACCGCGGGTCGAAGACAACCTCCGACAGCTACATCCTGTGGCCCGCACATATCGGAGCATTCTCACTCGTGATGGGGCGCCATGTCAGCCACCCCGACACCTCACGCCTCCCATTCTCATATCTTATCGAGAAAGCGGGTGAGTCATATCTCGTGCCCGGCGTCAACCTAAAAAGCGTCGGCACCATACGCGACGCCATGAAATGGCCCAAACGCGACCGCCGCAAGACAGCCGACAAACTCGACTACATCAACTTCAACCTCCTGAGCCCCTACACCGTGTCGAGAATGTTCGACGGAATCTCTCTTCTCGACGACATCGAACGCACCGCTGGCGAAACCTCCGAATCATACTCCTACCAGGGCATGTCGATGCGCGCCTCAGCCCTCCGCAAAGGCCGCGGCTACTATAGGCTGGCAATCGACAAGTTCATGGGCAACTCAGTGCTCAAGCGCCTCGAAGGGCTGGACTTGTCATCGGTCGATGCCATAAGAGAGCGCCTGCGCCCGACCATGCAGGCAGGAGGTGGCGAATGGGTCGACATAGCCGGTCTGATAGCCCCCAAAAGCGAAATAAAGGCTCTGTGTGCCGACATTGCTTCCGGTGCCATAAACTCGCTGGCCGATGTCAACAGCCGCCTGAAAGAGATAGCCATGAGCTACTACGAACTTGAATGGACATGGGTTGTCGAGAACTTCCACAAATGGTGGGGAAAAGAGTGCGACGAACTCACCGCCGACGACATAGCCGCCATCGGACGCAGATGGATAAACAGTGTGGTAACCCTCGACAAGAAACTCTATGACGACGCCCGTAAGGAATTCTCGGCAGTGGCACGCATCGGCTTCGGCCTCGACACAACTTCCGACCGTCGACGCCGCGGCGACTTCGAACAGGTGCGTGGCGACTTCGAACGCGATCCGTTCGTAAAAATGGTTCTCGACCATATCGCCTCGAAGACCGCACTGTGCAACGACCTGCTCACTCGTCTGGGGCAACCGGTCATATCATGACCTTATCCCCCCTCTGCAGGTAGCATCCGTTTGATATTATCCCTGATTTTTTTAGCCGGCCATTAAACCTTTTCCCTCCTCCGGCGTCAAAAAATCAGATAATAAAGCAATAGACCACAGGCGCCCTCCTTAAACGCTTCAAAACAACTCTGGAGGAGCAGCCATCACCTAATTTCACACAATCGGCCGCCGGACTCTGTGCAGAATCCGGCGGCCAAAATTTTAAGGCCCTGTCTCATCCCCGGAAAGGATTCGACAAGGCCTTGTTTCATATCCGCATGAACCAGAATGCGATCAGAGATACTTCCCTCCGAAAGCCAGATGCGTGTCGTTGACCATCTTCTTTATGCGCTGCTCCTCCGATTTCGGACAGATAAGCAACACATCGCCCGCATCAGCCACAATGAAATCTTTCAGCCCCTCGACCACAACCAGCTTCTCGCCGTTCACAGCAAAGATATTTCCGGTCGAGTTATAGGCCAGCACACTGCAGTTCTGAGTCACATTGGCGTCACGGTTTTTGGGCGAGCTGTCATATAGCGCGCTCCAGGTTCCAAGATCAGTCCATCCGAAATTAACACATTCCACATAAACATTCTTCGACTTCTCCATCACAGCGAAGTCGATCGAAATCCCCATACATCCGGGGAAATTACGGTTTATAAACTCCCTCTCTGTCGGGGTTCCGAACTGCGACACACCGGCCTCAAACAGATCGGCCACGTCGGGCGCATGCAGCTTCAGCTCATTTATGATAGTTCTGGCTTTCCACAGAAAGATTCCGGAATTCCAGAAAAACTCGCCCGACTCCACAAACACTTCGGCAAGCTCCAGTTTCGGCTTCTCCGTAAACGTCTTAACCTTGTAAAATCCGTTACCTTCGGGGTTACCTATCTGTATATAGCCGTAGCCTGTCTCAGGCCGCGTCGGGGCAATACCGAGCGTGAGCAGCGCTCCGGTTCTCTCCACAAACTCGAAACCGCTCAGGATCGACCGCTCGAACACCGCCTCACGTGTAATCATATGATCGCTCGGAGCCACCATTATGCTCGCTTCCGGGTCGCGGGCCGCGATGTGATAAGCCGCCCATGCAATGCAAGGCGCAGTGTTGCGGCGAGCCGGTTCAAGCAGAATCTGATCTTCCGAAAGCTCCGGAAGCTGCTCCCTCACAAGAGGGGCATACTGCTCGTTGGTCACAATCACCACATTCTCCTTCGCCACAAGCGGCAGAATCCTGTCATAGCTCATCTGAAGCAGGCTTCGCCCCGTACCTAAGAAATCAATAAACTGTTTCGGACGCGAGGAACGGCTGTAAGGCCAGAAACGGCTACCGATCCCGCCACACATAATCACACAGTAACGATGCTTGTCAACCATAGTCTTCTCTGTTGCGAAAATTCATATAATCCCGTTGCCCCATCCTGTAACGGAAGTCGGCAACTTCACAGCTAAGTTAAACCTTTCCCCCGACATTTGCAACTTTACCGCCCAAAACCAGCCCCCGCCGGCACGGCGCGACATGATAATGGCCTTGTGCCGGAAGAATCCCGACACAAGGCCACATTTCATATCCAAAGAGCAGAGTGCTCTCAGAATGTATCAGATCATTCGTTAACCGCCGCCCTCTCCACGGCAAGGCCGCGGCGATAGTTGGCGATATAGACATTGAAGCCGGCCACATCCTCTGGCGCGGGAGCTATCTCAACACCCTCGTTGCCACGGAACACCTTCTCGTCAAGCCACTCCGGAAGCTTGCTTCCGGCGGCATTGTTCAAAGCAAACGACGCAAGCAGGGCTATACCCCAGGCGCCACCCTCTCCGGCGGTCTCCATAACAGAGATCGGCGAGTTGAGAGCCGCAGCCAGAATACGCTGCCCTACTCCGGGAGTCTTGAAAAGTCCGCCATGACCGGTAAGACGGTCAACCTCGACCTTCTCCTCGTTGAAGAGAATGTCATTGCCGATTTTCAGCACAGCCACCGAAGCGTAAAGGTTGGCGCGCATGAAATTGGCCAGCGAGAAACGGTCGGTGGCAGAGCGCACAAACAGAGGTTTGCCGCCGTCGAGCCCAACAACCGGCTCACCCGAGAAATAATTATAGGCAAGCAGACCGCCGCAGTCGGGGTCACCCTCCAGAGCAACATTATAGAGTTTTCCGAAAAGCTCGTTCATATCCACCTCCAGGCCCAGCAGCTGCTGATACTCCTTGAAGATGTTTACCCAGGCGTTGAGGTCGGAAGTGCAGTTGTTGCAGTGCACCATAGCCACAGGAGCGCCATCGGGAGTGGTCACAATGTCGATCTCCTCATGGGGCTTCGAGAGTTCCTTCTCAAGCACAATCATCGAAAACGAAGATGTGCCGGCCGACACATTGCCCGTGCGTTTGCGCACAGCGTTGGTCGCCACCATCCCCGTGCCTGCGTCACCCTCGGGCGGGCAGAACGGCACTCCCGGTGTCAGACGTCCCGACACATCGAGCAGACGGGCACCTTCGGCCGTAAGCTCGCCGGCCTTCTCTCCGGCCTGAAGCACCCGCGGCAGAATATCCTCGAGCCGGTACGACAGTCCGTGGTTGCCCAAAAGGAAATTGAACTTCTCCACCATCACCGCCGAATAATTGCCGGTGGCAGGGTCTATGGGAAGCATTCCCGAGGCATCGCCCACACCGAGCACCTTCTCGCCGGTAAGCTTCCAGTGGATATAGCCCGCCAGCGTTGTCAGGAAACTGATCTCGCCGATATGCGACTCTTTGTCGATTATCGCCTGATAGAGGTGCGAGATGCTCCACCGCAGGGGTATGTTGAACACAAACAGTTCCGACAGTTCTGCCGCGGCCCGGCCTGTGTTGGTGTTGCGCCAGGTGCGGAACGGAACCAGAATCTCGCCCTCGGCATCGAACGGCATATATCCGTGCATCATGGCGCTTACACCTATCGCGCCGAGCTTTTCGATCTCGATGCCATAACGGCTGCGAACATCGGCCTGAAGCGAGGCATAGCAGTCCTGCAGTCCGCTCCAGATCGACTCGATGCTGTAAGTCCAGAGCCCTCCGGCCAGCTGGTTCTCCCATTCATGCGCGCCCTGGGCAATCGGACGGTTCTCACCGTCGATCAGAACGGCTTTGATACGGGTAGAGCCAAACTCGATTCCGAGAATGGCTTTACCCTGTTCTATCGTGCTTTTTGCATCAGTTGTCATATATCAGTCACGGCTTAGAGATAGAGCGACTTGTTGAGCATGTAGTACACCTCGTTCCACCGCATCTCATTCTTGAACCCTGCGATAGTGGTGTCCTTGTTGATGTGAAGCATCTCTATGCCGGCAATCTCGGCATAATCTTCCCAGTATTCCGGAGTCAGGTCATACGAGAAGCACGAATGGTGAGTGCCGCCGGCCAGAATCCATGCCCCTGCACCAACCTCGAAGTCAGGCTGCGGAATCCACAGCGCCGAAGCCACAGGCAGTTTTGGAAGCGGTTTCGACTTGATGCACTTCACATCGTTTACAATCAGACGGAAGCGGTTGCCCATATCGACCACTGTTGCCGTAACACCGTTGTCAGGTTTTGAGGTGAACACCAGACGGGCGGTGAGGCTCTTGCGCACACCGATGCCGAGGAAATGCACTTCGAGGCGCGGACGCTCCTCTGCTATGAGCGGGCAGATCTCAAGCATATGGGCCTGAAGAATCGAACTGTTCTTGCCGTCGAAATTCAGCGTGTAGTCTTCAAGGAACGAGCAACCCTTCGGAAGCCCCTGCGACATGAACCACACTGTGCGGTAGAGAGCCGCCGACTTCCAGTCGCCTTCGGCGCCGAAGCCATAACCCTCTGCCATCAGGCGCTGCGAGGCCAGACCGGGAATCTGGTCGAAGCCCACGAAATCGGGAGCGGTTATATCCTGTGTGCCCAGGTCATCGAAATTGGTTGTAAAGCCTTTGGCACCCTTTGCCGTGAGAATCGAGCGGAGAGCCAGTTCGGCCTTGGCCGCGTTCCAGACCTTGCGGTAGCCTTCGGTCTGCTTGTCCTCGAGCTCGGCATCGTGGGCATATTCCTTGAAATAGGTCTCCACCAGAGCATCGACATCGCTGTCGGCCACCTTCTTGAAGTGTTCCATCAGCTCGCTTACCGGAGTATAGTCAACATGATAGCCCAGACGCACCTCGGCCTCCACCTTGTCGCCGTCGGTAACGGCAACATTGTTCATCTGGTCTCCGAAACGGAGAATAAGCATATCCTGCGAGTCGGCCCATGCAGCCGCCACACGCTGCCATACGGCTATATGTTTCTGGGCTTCGGGATCTGTCCAATGCCCTACCACAACCTTGCGGCGCAGACGCATGCGCGAGCAGATATGCCCGAACTCACGGTCGCCGTGGGCGCTCTGGTTCAGATTCATGAAATCCATATCCATGGTGTCCCAGGGTATTTCTGCATTATACTGGGTATGGAAATGAAGAAGGGGCTTGTGGAGCTGCTGCAGACCGTGGATCCACATTTTCGCAGGCGAGAAGGTGTGCATCCAGGTAATCACACCCACACAGCGCGGATCGTTGTTGGCAGCCGACATTACATCCGCAACCTCCTTCGAAGAGTTTGCTGTGCCCTTATACACCACCTTTACAGGCAGATTTCCCGAATTGTTGAGTCCGTCGACCATCTCTTTCGAATGGGCATCGACAGCCACAACGGCATCGCCGCCATAAAGCAGCTGCGCACCGGTCACCCACCAAACTTCATAATTCTCAAATGCTTTCATTTTTATCAGGTTATTTTTAGATTAGTATTATCGGTTCTGTCCCCTCCCTTCGCAACACATTGCCTGATTACCGTTGGCCGTAATATGCGTTGGGGCCATGCTTACGGTTGAAATGCTTCTCTACCAGCAACGGGTTCATGGTCAGGAGCGGATTGACGTTAAACGCTATAAACGCCATTTTGGCAACCTGTTCCATGACAACGGCATTATGCACCGCATCGGCCGGAGACTTGCCCCAGCTGAACGGCCCGTGGTTCTTCACAAGCACTCCCGGAGTATGAACCGGATTCATCCCCTCGAAACGCTTCACTATAACCTTGCCGGTCTCAAGCTCATATTCGCCGTTCACCTCCTCTTCGGTCATATCGTCGGTGCAGGGTATGGCATCATGGAAATAGTCGGCATGCGTAGTGCCTATATTGGGAATATCCTTACCGGCCTGAGCCCATGCCGTTGCATAAGTCGAGTGGGTGTGAACCACACCGCCGATCTCGGGAAAAGCCCTGTAAAGCTCAAGGTGGGTCGGAGTGTCCGACGACGGGCGCAAAGCACCCTCCACAACATTGCCGGTGGCCAGATCCACCACCACCATATCGGCAGGTGTCATAGTTTCATAGTCAACACCGCTCGGCTTTATTACAACAAGCCCTTTTTCGCGGTCTATACCCGACACATTGCCCCATGTGAAAATCACAAGCCCGTGTGCCACCAGATCCATATTCGCGCGGTAAACCGCTTCTTTCAATTGTTCAAGCATCAGACAAATATATTTTATTCCGCTACTGTTGCCCGAAAACGTCAGCTCCCGAGTCAAAGTTTACTGCCGTTTCCCAAAAGCAGCTGTGTGCGGCTTAATTAAACTCAAAATCAGTTAATTCTCCCCTCCGCGCCTCATTTTCATGATAATAAAACGGAAAAACGTCTGTCTTGTCGCGCTCCGTTCATAAACCGGTTGACCCGCAGTCTGCCACAACGGCAGTTTCTCAGATCTTGAAATGAGGATTCAACTTATAAGTCTCCTCATCGAACTTATAGAGCCTGGCGCCACGCCGCGAGGTTGTCTTGTCGATATATTCGGTGCTGACAATGCAGGGCACATCGGCCACTCTCTTCCGGAAATTACGTTTGTCGAGCACCTCGCCCCCTATCGTCTCATAAAGGCTCTGGAGCTGCGACAGCGTGAACATCTTCGGCAGAAGATTAAACGCCGTAGGCTCTGTGGCGAATTTGCGTCGCATCTTCTTCAGCGCCTTCTCAATCATGGCGGGATGGTCAAATCCAAGCCGCGGCAGTTCGTTAAGTCCGAACCACCTGGCGTCCATCCCCTCCTTTACCTCGCTGTCAAGATCGTCAAGGCTGATCAACGCGAAAAAAGCCACCGACACAACCCGTTCTCCCGGGTCACGGTCAACGGCACCGAAAGCGCCGACCTGCTCCATATATATCTGGTTCAGGCCTGTAAGGTCGGAAAGCACCCTGCTGGCAGCCTCCTCGACACTCTCTCCGCGCCCTACAAAACCGCCGATAAGCGACCATTTCCCCATTTCCGGCTCAAAGCGCCTTTTGGTGAGCAGCAGACTAAGCTCACCGTTATGCAGACCAAAGATAACACAGTCAACACCGACATAAAGCCGGTCGTGTTGAGAATAGAATTCACTCATTGCTTGTCACAGTCAGATAAGTTTCAGCTTCGGCGTTATAGTGCCCCCCTGCGGGTCACATCGCCGTTCAATGTCAGATTTACGGAGCGATGGCCACGGCCGCCTGTTGACTCGGCCGTGGCCCCGATCCGTATAAGTTACCAGAAATAATAATAGAAGGCGGCCGTGATGCCGATAATGATCACCGAGTGTATCACATCCCAGTGATTCCAGCTCTGGCGGGTAGCCATGCGCTGTTCGGGAGTGGAGGTGCCAAACACCAGGCCCTTGATCTTTTCAGGTGCCGGAGCCTTCGTGCAAAGCGACACAATGACACCTACGGCCAGACAGAACACAAGCATCCATCCGCAAAAGAACAGCCAGTTGCAGTCAAAGAAAACTTCCTTGAACAGACCTTGGCTTCCGCCGTCGGCTGCTACATTGCTGTAATATATCTTGGCGCCCAGACGGGTAAGACCGATGATAAGGCCTGACAGCAGAGCCCACATGCCACCCTGGGCCGATGCCCGTTTCCACAGAATTCCGATAAGGAAAGCCGCCGCGATGCCCGGAGCGAGCACCGACTGCACATCCTGAAGATAAAGATAAAGCACATCGCCTACCGAACGCATAACGGGAATCCACAGTATGCCGAGCGCCACAATCACCACCGTGGCGGCTTGTCCGATCTTTACAAGCTTTTTCGGATCGGTAGCTGGACGCAGACGCTGATAGAAGTCGATCGTGAACAGTGCGGCCGATGAATTGAACAGTGATGCCAGCGACGACATCAGAGCAGCCAGAATGCCACACACAATCAGACCCTTCACGCCGGCAGGGAGCAATTTTGCCACAAGAGTCGGGAACGCTGCGTCAGAATTCGGGTCTCCGCTCGGAAGCAGCGGAAGGAAATCACCCATCTGCTGGTGCAGAGCGAAAGCGATCATGCCGGGAATCAGAAACAGGAACACAGGCAACAGCTTCAGGTAAGCCCCGAAAATAGTGCCTCGGCGAGCCTCTTTCTCATCTTTTCCGGAAAGCACACGCTGCACAATGAACTGGTCAGTACACCAATACCAGAAACCGATTACAGCCGAGCCGATAAGAGCGCCGAGCCACGGGAAATTCGCATCCCGGTTGTCTCTGATCAGGTTGGTCATCGAGTCGCCGTATTCATTGACCTTCACAGCCGAGCACACACGCATCATCTCGTCCCAGCCGCCGAGTTCCTTCAGCCCGAGCACCAGAATGATCAGCGATCCGAGCAGCAGAATAGGCGTCTGGAGCACCGAAGTGTAGAGCACAGATTTCATACCGCCGAAAATTGTGTAAAGAGCCGTGATCAGCACAAGCCCCACTGCGGCGATCCAGAAGAAATCTATTCCCCACATCTGATCGATGCCGAACACCTGCTGGAAAACCAGACCGCCGGCATAGACCGTAACAGCTACTTTTGTCAGCACATAGCTGATAAGCGATATGGTAGCCAGAATGGTACGCGACTGTGAGTTGAATCGTTTCTCGAGGAATTCAGGCATGGTATATACCATCGAGCGCGTGTAGAACGGCACGAAGACCCAGCCCAGAATCAGAATCATCCACCCCTGTATCTCCCAGTGGGCCATCGCCATGCCCGAAGAGGCTCCGGAGCCGGCCAGACCGATAAGGTGCTCCGATCCGATATTGGATGCGAAGATAGATGCACCGATAGCGATCCAGGTGGCATCCTTGCCTCCGAGAAAATAATCGGCGGCATTGTTCTGTTTTTGGCGCATAACCCACCAGATGATCCCTATGAGGGCAACAAAAAACAGGGCTATGAC